>NZ_JBSFHA010000065.1:0-57500 GCF_053596855.1 Streptomyces sp. NPDC001617 | reverse complement strand
CTGCGGGCCATCCACCACCTGCTGGTTCCGGACGGCCTGTTCGCGCTCTCGATGGTCGAGGCCGACGTGGACGACTTCTCCATCCCGTTCATCGGGAGCACGATCCGGGTCTCCGGCTATCTGCGGGAGGAACTGCGGGAGGTGGTCGAGGCGGCGGGCTTCGACATCGTCGACGAGTCCTCGTACTCGTACGCTCCGGCCATCGCGGACGTCCCGCCGGAGGTACAGATCTTCCTGCGCTGCAGGCGGCGCCCCGACGACTCCTGATCCGCCCGGCTGGAAGGACACGCGTGACGAAGCACCTCGGAGCCGACTCGGGCAGCGGCGGGCAGCCGGCCGGCGGGCAGCCGCCCGCGCGCACGCGCCCGTCGCGGCCTCCCGCTCCGTCACCCGTGGACACCCCCTCCGGACGTCTGCGGCGCGACCGGCCGGCGGTCGCCGAGCTGCAGACCGACCGGCTCCGCTATCTCGACGCGGCGACCCGGCAGATCGCCCGGGGCATCGATCTCGACGAGAGCCTGCAGGAGCTGAGCCGGGTGGCCGTCCCGGCGTTCGCCGACACGGCGTTCATCCATCTGTACGCTCCGCTGCCCGTCGGCGACGACACCGCCGAGGCCCCCGACATCCTGCGGCTGCACACCGCGAACGCGCCGTCCACCGAGTCCGACCCGCCGACACCGGCCGTCGGCGCCGTACGGGCGGCGGAGGTCGTGCGCCCGGCCGCCGCGGGTCTGCTGGCCAAGCTGCTGCGGACCGGACGGCCGGTGTTCGGGAACACGCCGGGCATCCGCTCCGCCGTCGCCGAACTGCTGGGGGTGGTGAACGCCCCGGGCGCGGTACCGCCCGGCAGACGGCTGATCATCGCCCCGCTGCACGGCCGCAGTCACGTCATGGGCAGCGTCGTCCTCGTACGCGGCCCCGGCCGCCCGCATTTCACGTACGACGACCTGCTCGTCGCCTCCCAACTGGCCACGCACACCGCGCTCGCGATCGACAAGGCGGCGGCGTACGAGCGTGAGGCGTCCGTCGCGGACGCGTTGCAGCGCGCGATGCTCCCGCCGTCGCTGCCCGAGCCGACCGGCATCCGACTGGCCAGCCGCTATCTGCCGGCCTCGCGGACCGCGCAGGTGGGCGGCGACTGGTACGACGCGATCCCGCTGCCGGGCAACAGAATCGCCCTGGTCATCGGCGATGTGATGGGCCACTCCATGACGTCGGCCGCGATCATGGGCCAGTTGCGCACCATCGTGCAGACCCTGGCCGGTCTCGACCTGCCGCCGGACGAGATCCTGCACCACCTCGACGAGCAGGCGGAACGACTGGGCAGCGAGCACACCGCGACCTGTCTGTACGCGATGTACGACCCGGTGCTGCACCGGCTGCTGGTGGCCAACGCCGGCCATCTCCCGCCCGTGCTCCTGCATCCCGACGGTCGTCCGGAGGTGCTCGAGGTTCCGCCGGGGGCGCCGATCGGCGTCGGTGTCGGTGGTTTCCAGTCCACCGAGATGCACGCGCCGGCCGGGGCGACCCTGTTGCTGTACACCGACGGTCTGGTCGAGTCCCGCGACTCGGACGTGCTGACCGGGGTGGAACGGCTGCGCTCCCGGCTGAAGGCGGCCGCCTCCGACTCCGCGCCACCGGCGCTGGAGGACCTGTGCGACCGGGCGCTCGGCACGTTGGAGACGGGGAACCGGGACGACGACATCGCGCTGCTCGCCGCCCGGTTCGAGGGCATCCTGCCGGAGACCGTCGCCTACTGGTACATGGCTCCCCGTCCGCAGACCGCGGGGCAGGCCCGTCGGCTGACCCGCCGGACGCTGCACCACTGGGGGCTCGACTCCCTGGTGGAGTCCACCGAGCTCCTGGTCAGCGAGGTGGTGGCCAACGCCGTGCGCTTCGCCTCCCGGCCGATCACCCTGCGGCTGCTGTGCACGGACGTCCTGCGCTGCGAAGTGGAGGACGACTCGTCGGTGGTGCCGAGGATGCGGCACGCCCAGCTGAGCGACGAGGGCGGCCGGGGCCTGTTCCTGGTCGACCAGCTGGCCGAGCGCTGGGGGGCGACACGGCTGAGCACGGGCAAGGTGGTCTGGTTCGAGCAGCCGCTGCCCGGCGACCGGTACCGCCGCTGAGCGGTCCGGCGCCGGCCGCAGGCCTTCGGCTCAGAAGATGCCCTGGCCGGGGACCAGGATGCCCCGTGGGTCGTACGTGTGCTTGGCCGACTTGAATGCCGGCCAGGCCGCACCGAAGTGGGTGCGCCAGTCCGCCTCGGTGAACGGGATGCTGCCGACCGGGTACTGGGTGCCGCCCGCCGCCGCGGTGGCCTCGTAGGCGGAACGGTTGGCGGCCAGCAGTCGGTCGACGGTGACGGTGTCGTCGGGCGGGGTCGCGCGCAGAACGGCGAAGAGGTACGGCACCGGGTCGGCCGGGGCGCTCAGCAGGGGCGTGGTGAGGCGGGCGCGCAGGACCGGGTAGACGAGGACGACACCGGGGCCCAGGTCGGAGGGGGTGAGGGCGTCGAGCACCTCGGCGGTGAGGGCGCGGGCGGACCTGCCGGGGAGCAGCAGGTTGAGCCAGGGGTGTGCGTACGACCAGAGGCCCGCTTCCTTGAGAGCGGCGACGGCGGCCGCGAGCCGGTCGAGGAAGTCGTAGTAGGCGAGGTCGGCACTCTGGACGCCGGTCGGGTTGTGGCGCAGTCCGCGCAGCAAGGCCGTGTCGTCCGGGGCGGGGCCGACCGGAGGGCCGTAGGCGACCGCCTCCAGGGTGTAGACGCGGAACGCTCCGTCGCTGTCCGCCGAGACCTGGCCCTCGACGTAGTCGAAGCGGCCCTCCTCGACGAGGGCGCGCTGGTCCTGGAGGAAGGTGTCCAGGTCGTCGTAGGGCAGGAGGTAGTGGCGTACGGTCTTCGGCGCGCGCACCAGGCGGAGGGTGGCGCCGACGATGACCGCGCACTGGCCGAGGCCGGCCAGGACCGCGTGGAAGAGGTCGGGGCGGCGGGTCGGGGAGCAGCGCACGATTTCGCCTGCGCCGGTGACGACCTGGAGTTCGGTGACGTTGTCGACCTGGGCGCCGTGCCGGTGGGTCTGTCCGCCGATGCCGCCCACGGAGAGGGTGCCGCCGACGGAGAGTTCGAGATAGTCGGTGAAGACGGGCGGGGTGAGGCCGTGGGCGACCGTGGCCTTGGCGACCTCGCTCCATCGGACGCCGGCGCCCACGGTGACGGTGGTGCTGTCCGCTCTCAGGGGGCCGATCTCCGCGAGCGTCGCCGTCTCGATGACCAGGCCGCCTTCGACCTGCGCCTGACCGAAGGTGCCGTGGCCCTGGCCGCGCGGGGCGACGTGCAGACGGTGCTCGTTGCAGAACCGGACCATGGCGACGACGTCACGGACCGATCCGGGGCGCAGGACGGCGACGGGCCGGTGGTGCACGATGTGACCGTAGTCGTCGGCGGCCGCCGTGAGCGACGCGTCGTCCGTGACGAGCGTGCCGTCCAGCGGCGGGATCCCGGCGAGGCCGTCGCTCGCCCCGGCACCGGTCGTGGCCCAGCTGCGGGCCGCGGGGTCGAAGCCGATCACGGCGGCGCCGGTGACCGTGAGACCGCGCAGGACGGTACGGCGTGACGGGGTGTGGGACATGCGCACTACCACCTCCGAAGAAGACCGGAATGATCAATTACATTTGATCTTAGGGGAGTTGGTAGAGCTTTGGTGGGACATGCGCGGCGATACCGGCGTGCGGTGGGGTTCCGGCGCTCAGCTTCCCGGTACGTGGTCCGAGCGAGTCGTGGCCGGGCGGGGTGGGTCCCGGGGTGGGTCCCACCCCCGAGTGAGTCAGATCTCGACGAGGTAGCCGGTGAAGCCCCCCGCGCCGCTCGACACCCCGGAGATCGCCTCGTTGATCTCGTCGAGCGGCCAACTCCTGGGCTCCAGTACGGAGATGTCGATGGACCCGCTGCCCAGCAGCCCGGTGAGTTCCATGCCTTCGGCCGCGGTGAACCAGACCGAGCCGATGAGTTCCATCTGCTCGTCCATCCACCACTTGACGTCCACGCCGAGCTCGCCGGCGGTACCGCCGATGTTGAATCGGCTCCCTTCTGCTGAAGAAGCTCGACCTGGGTGACCACGTCCGCATCAGCGCGCTCGGCATGGGCGGAATCGTCCTCGAACTGACCTACGGCGGTATCTCCAGCTTCCTCCGGGCCAACACGGCCGGGCAGATGGTGCGGCACGTCCTGACGGCGTTCCGCAACTCCGCCCGGGGGTAGCGCGCCGTCCGGCTCAGCCGAGTTCGGCCAGAGCCCCGTCCGCGATCCGCCGGCGCAGGATGAACTTCTGCGTCTTCCCCATGGCGTTGGCGGGGATGTCCTCGGACACGTACCAGTGGCGGGGCGTCTTGTGCGGGGCCAGAGTGGCCCGCAGGTGGTCGTGGAGGGAGGCGGGGTCGGCGGGGTGGATCACGGCGGCGACCTCTTCGCCCCAGTCACGGTCCGGGATGCCCAGCACCACGGCCTCACGGACGAGGGGGTGGGCGGCGAGGACGGCTTCGATCTCCGTGGGATAGATGTTCTCCCCGCCCCGGATGATCATGTCCTTGAGGCGGCCGGTGATCGTGACGTAGCCGCGTTCGTCCATCGCGGCCAGGTCCCCGGTGTGCAGCCAGCCGTCGGCGTCGACGGCCCGCTTGTCCCTCACCTTAGTGGACGCCCGCCCGCCGCCACGGAAGGCCCCTCCATCGCCGCCCTGCCGGTCCGGCAGCCCCACCGAACCGGGCGATCGCCGGGACTCGGACGTATGTTCACGAAAGCCCTTCTTAGGCGGGTCCGGTGTAAGTATGGTGATCGCTTGTGAAGGCACTGTTGTTGTCCGGTGGCTCAGGCACACGTTTGCGCCCCATCACCCACACATCGGCGAAACAACTCGTACCGGTCGCGAACAAACCGGTGCTGTTCTACGGTCTGGAGGCGATCGCGGAAGCGGGCGTCACCGAGGTCGGGATCGTCGTCGGGGACACCGCCGAGGAGATCCGCGAGGCGGTCGGCGACGGTTCCGCGTTCGGGCTCGACGTCACCTACATCCCGCAGGAGGCGCCGCTGGGCCTGGCCCATGCGGTGCTGATCGCCCGGGAGTTCCTGGGCGAGGACGACTTCGTGATGTACCTTGGGGACAATTTCGTCGTCGGCGGCATCACGGATCTGGTGGACGCCTTCCGTGCCGAACGGCCGGACGCGCAGATCCTGTTGACGAAGGTGGCGAACCCGACCGCGTTCGGGGTGGCCGAGCTGGACGCGGCCGGCCAGGTGATCGGTCTGGAGGAGAAGCCCCGGCAGCCCAAGAGCGATCTGGCGCTGGTGGGCGTCTATCTGTTCACGCCGGTGATCCATGAGGCCGTCCGCGCGATCGAGCCGTCCTGGCGCGGCGAGCTGGAGATCACGCACGCCATCCAGTGGCTGATCGACTCCGGCCGTGAGGTGCGCTCCACGATGATCTCCGGCTACTGGAAGGACACCGGGAACGTCACCGACATGCTGGAGGTCAACCGCTCGGTGCTGGAGACCCTGGAGCCCCGGATCGACGGCACGGTAGACGACGGCAGCGAGATCATCGGCCGGGTGCGGATCGAGGCCGGGGCGAAGGTGACCGGCAGCCGGATCGTGGGCCCGGTGGTCGTCGGCGCCAACACCGTGATCGCCGACTCCTACGTCGGCCCCTTCACCTCGATCGCCGACGACTGCCGGATCGAGGACAGCGAGATCGAGTACTCGATCGTGCTGCGCGACTCCTCGCTCAGCGGCGTCGGACGGGTGGAGGCCTCCCTCATCGGCCGCAACGTCGAGGTGACCCCCGCGCCCCGCAAGCCCGCCGCCCACCGTCTCGTCCTCGGCGACCACAGCAAGGTGCAGATCTCCTCATGACGACCAGAATCCTGGTGACCGGCGGTGCCGGTTTCATCGGCTCGCACTACGTCCGTACGCTGCTCGGTCCGGCCGGTCCGGGTGAGGTGGCGGTGACGGTGCTGGACAAGCTCACCTACGCGGGCAACCCGGCCAACCTCGACGAGGTCCGCGACCACCCCGGCTTCGCCTTCGTCAAGGGCGACATCTGTGACGCCGAACTGGTCGGCGAACTCCTCGCCGAGCACGACGAGATCGTCCACTTCGCGGCCGAGTCGCACGTCGACCGCTCCATCCTGGGCGCCGGGGAGTTCGTCCGCACCAACGTCGTGGGCACCCAGACCCTGCTGGACGCGGCCCTGCGCACGCGCAGACCGAAGACCTTCCTGCACATCTCCACCGACGAGGTGTACGGCTCCCTCGACTCCGGCTCCTGGCCGGAGACCGACCCCCTGCGCCCCAACTCCCCCTACGCCGCCTCGAAGGCGTCGAGCGACCTGCTCGCCCTCTCCTACCACCGCACCCACGGCCTCGATGTGCGGGTGACCCGCTGCTCCAACAACTACGGGCACCACCAGTTCCCCGAGAAGGTCATCCCGCTGTTCGTCACGAATCTCCTGGACGGCAGGAATGTCCCGCTCTACGGCGACGGCGGCAACGTCCGCGACTGGCTGCACGTCGACGACCACGTCCGGGGCATCGAGCTGGTGCGGGCCAAGGGGCGGCCCGGCGAGGTCTACAACATCGGCGGCGGCACCGAGCTGTCCAACAAGGAGCTGACCGGCCTGCTGCTGCAGGCCTGCGGCGCGGACTGGGACACCAGCGTCGAGTACGTCGCGGACCGCAAGGGCCATGACCGCCGCTACTCGGTGGACTGCGCGAAGATCCGTACGGAGTTGGGCCATCAACCCCGCAAGGACTTCGCCACCGGCCTCGCGGAGACGGTCACTTGGTACCGCGAGAACCGCTCCTGGTGGGAGCCGCTCAAGGAGCAGGCGGCGAGGCGATGACCACGACCTGGCTGATCACCGGCGCCACCGGAATGCTCGGGCAGGACGTTCTGGCCCGGCTCGGGCAGGACGACGAGCCCGCTCTCGGCCTGTGCCGTGGCGACCTCGACCTCACCGACGCCGACAGCGTGCACGCCGCGGTCGACGCGCACCGTCCCCGGATCGTGGTCAACTGCGCCGCGTGGACGGCCGTGGACGACGCCGAGACGCACGAGGCGGACGCCCTGCGGGTCAACGGCGACGCACCCCGCCACCTCGCCGAGGCGTGCGCGAAGGCCGGGGCCGTGCTGATCCAGGTCTCGACGGACTACGTCTTCGACGGCGCCGGCACCAGCCCGTACCCCGAGGACGCCGCGACGGCACCGCGCAGCGCGTACGGACGGACCAAACTGGCCGGAGAACAGGCGGTGTCTGCCACCCTCTCGGACACGGGGTACGTCGTGCGCACGGCCTGGCTGTACGGGGCGGGTGGCGGGAACTTCGTCCGTACGATGATCGGGCTCGAGTCGGCCCGGGACACCGTGGACGTGGTCGACGACCAGCGCGGACAGCCCACCTGGACGGTGGACCTCGCGGACCGGCTGGTCCGGCTCGGGCGTGCCGCCCTGGCCGGAACCGCGCCCCCCGGGGTCTACCACGGCACCAGCGGTGGGGAGACGACCTGGTTCGGCCTGGCACGGGAGGTCTTCCGGCTGCTCGGTGCGGACCCGGCCCGGGTTCGGCCGACGACCAGTACCGCCTTCGTACGACCGGCTCCCCGCCCCGCGTACAGCGTTCTCGGACACGACCGTTGGCCGCAGGCCGGGATCGAGCCCATCCGTCCGTGGCGCGAGGCGCTCCAGGCGGCGTTTCCGGCTCTGCTCGACGAGACGCCCGGCCACGAGCCCGGTGAGAAGAAGGACAAGAAGAAAGGTTCAGCCCGGTGAGTTCCAGGATCCAGCCGACCGCCCAGGTCGACGAGACGGCCACGATCGGCGACGGGACGACCATCTGGGATCTGGCCCAGATACGGGAGGACGCCCGGCTCGGCGGCGGATGCATCGTGGGCCGGGGCGCCTATGTCGGCCCGGGGGTGCGGATCGGCGACCACGTCAAGCTCCAGAACTATGCGCTGGTCTATGAGCCCGCGGTGCTCGGCGACGGGGTGTTCGTCGGCCCGGCGGCGGTCCTCACCAACGACTACTTCCCGCGTTCGGTGGACCCCCAGGGCAGGCTCAAGCGCGGCGACGACTGGGAGGCCGTGGCCGTGGTGGTGGACGAGGGGGCCTCGCTGGGGGCCCGTTCGGTGTGTGTGGCGCCGGTGCGAATCGGCCGGTGGGCTCTCGTCGCGGCCGGCGCCGTGGTGACCCGGGACGTGCCCGATTTCGCTCTCGTGGCCGGTGTACCGGCGCGCCGGATCGGCTGGGTGGGCCGGGCCGGCGTACGACTGGCCGAGCGGGACGGGGAGTTGGGCGTGTGGGAGTGCCCCGAGACGGGCGCGCTGTACGACGAGAAGGACGGCGTGCTCCTCGAACGCGCATGACTCGTGTTTCCGCCAAATCGCAAATCTTCGAACATTCACCGGCATAACATGTGTACGAACTGTGCAGACCAAGCACAATGAGCACACTAACCGGTAGTGCCCAGGGGGGGTTACGGGGTGGAAACACCTGTGTCTGCAACCAGGAGCGGGAATCGCTCCGACACCTGACGTCTGACGTCTGACGTCCGCCTTGCGCCGCGTGGCGATCGCGCCGCGGCGATCACCAGTTTGTCCGCAACAGGACCCACAGGGGGGTCGGTGTGCCCAGAAGATGACCAACACACGTCTCGCGGAGCTCGGTCGTGAGGAACCGCCGCTGCTCGCGCTCGCCCAACGGCTCCTCGCGGTAGCCGAGTCGGGGCTTCCGTCGATGCTGCTCCCCGGCGGTGAGGCCTTCGTCTTCACCATGGCCGGGCACCGGGCCCCGGACGGTTCCTGGGCCCTGGAGCAGCGCGGGACCAGCACCCGGTACGCGGCCATCACCGCGTTGGGGGTCCGCTTCCTGCCCGAGGAGCGTCAGCGCGCGGTACTGGCGGGGCGTACCGCCCAGGAGTTCACGGGCCTGCTGGTGGAGTCGCTGCCCGCGGTGACCAACCTCGGCGACGCGGCGCTCATCGCCTGGGCCGCCGCCGAGACCGGGCACCCCAAGCTCTCCGACGCCGTCGAACGGGTCGAGGCCCTCGACGAGGACGGCCGGCCGCAGTACACCGTCGAGGCGGCCTGGGTGCTGTCCGCCCTCGCCGCGGCTCGCGACACGGTCGATGTGGAGAGACGTTTCACCGTCGCCCGCGACCGTCTGCTGCGGGCCCGCATCGGTGACAGCCCGCTCTTCCCGCACGCCACCGGACCCGGGCTGCTGCCCTGGTACCGGGCCCATGTCAGCTGCTTCGCGGACCAGACCTACCCTCTCCAGGCCTTGGCCCGCGCCCATGCCAGCGACGACCAGGGCGGCGATCCCGAGGCGCTGGCCGCGGCCGATGCCTGTGCGGCTCGCATCTGCGAACTGCAGGGCGACGGCGGCCAGTGGTGGTGGCACTACGACGCGCGCACCGGCGGTGTCGTGGAGGGCTACCCGGTCTACAGCGTCCACCAGCACGCGATGGCGCCGACCGCCCTGTTCGACCTCACCGACGCCGGCGGCACCGACTTCGGCGCGGCGATCCGCAAGGGTCTCGGCTGGATGACGGAGGTACCGGAACTGGCCGCCGACCCGGAGCCGTTGATCCACGACGACCTCGGTGTCACCTGGCGCAAGGTCTACCGGGGCGACCCCAAGAAGGCGGTACGGGCGGTCCGCGGACTCGGCACCCGGCTCTCGCCGAGCCTCCGGCTGAAGTCCCTGGACCGGGTCTACCGCCCGCTCTCCGTGGACCGTGAGTGCCGGCCGTACGAGTTCGGCTGGATGCTCCACGCCTGGCAGGGGGGCGCGATATGAGCGAGCGCACGTCCCTCTTCGGGGTCGAGCTGGACCCGCTGACCATGGACGAGACCGTCGAGCGCTGCCTCATGGCGGTGCGCGAGGACCGGCAGCTGGAGATCGGCGTGGTCAACGCCGCGAAGCTGGTGAACATGCGGCGCGACCCGCGGCTCGCCGAGGCCGTGGCCGGCTGCGATCTGGTCGTGGCCGACGGACAGGCCGTGGTGTGGGCCGGGCGGGTGCTGCGCGCCCGGCTGCCCGAGCGCGTGGCCGGTATCGACCTGTTCCTGCGGCTGCTCGCCGAGGCGGAATCGAACAGCATGTCGGTGTACTTCCTCGGTGCCAAGGAGGAGGTGCTGGAGGAGATGCTGCTCCGGGTCGCCGACCGCTTCCCCGGCCTGAAGGTGGCCGGCAGCCGCAACGGCTACTTCGACGACTCCCAGCAGGAGTCCATCGCGGACGACATCGCCCGCAGCGGCGCCCACATGCTGTTCCTCGGCATGACCTCGCCGAAGAAGGAGATCTTCACCGCCGCCTACGGAGCCCGCACCGGCGCCCGCGTGGTGCACGGCGTCGGCGGCTCCTTCGACATCCTGGCCGGCGTCACCAAGCGGGCGCCCGAGACCTGGCAGCGGTGGGGCATGGAGTGGCTCTACCGCGCGCTGCAGGAGCCGCGCCGCCTCGGCCGGCGCTACCTCACCACCAACGCTGCCTTCCTTCTCATGACGGCACGCGAGTTCATCCGGCTCACCCCACAGGCCGCCTCCCCGAACAGGAGCCACTGATGCGCGTAGTCGTGGTCGGACAGGGATACGTCGGCCTGCCGCTGGCCATCCGGGCGGCCGAGGTCGGCCACGAGGTGATCGGCTACGACGTCGACGCCCGGCGGATCAAGAGCCTCGCCGCCGGTGAGTCCTTCGTCGAGGACGTCTCCTCGGAGCGGATCCGGGCGGCGCTGGACAACGGCAGCTACCGGCCGAGCGAGTCGGCGCGGGACTGCGGCGGCTTCGACGTCGCCGTGGTGACCGTGCCGACGCCGCTGCACGAGGGCACCCCGGACCTGCGGTACATCAGGGAGTCGGCGGCCACCCTCGCCCGCTACCTGCGCCCGGGTGCCACCGTCGTCCTGGAGTCGACGACCTATCCCGGCACCACCCAGGAGCTGTTCGCCCCGATCCTGGAGGACGGCTCGGGCCTGACCGCGGGCGCCGACTTCCACCTCGGCTACAGTCCGGAGCGGATCGACCCCGGCAACACCGTCTGGGGTTTCAAGGAGACCCCGAAGGTCGTCTCCGGCGTGGACCCGGCGTCCCTCAAGGCGGTGCAGGACTTCTACGGCCAACTCGTCGACACCACCGTGCCGGTGAGCTCGCCGAAGGAGGCCGAGCTCGCCAAGCTCCTGGAGAACACCTTCCGGCATGTGAACATCGCGCTGGTCAACGAGATCGCGATGTTCGCCCACCACCTGGACATCGACGTCTGGCAGGCCATCGACGCCGCGTCCAGCAAGCCCTTCGGCTTCATGAAGTTCACGCCCGGACCGGGCGTCGGCGGCCACTGCCTGCCGATCGACCCCTCGTACCTGTCCTGGCGGGTGCAGCGCGAACTCGGCCAGAGCTTCCGCTTCGTGGAGCTGGCCAACGACATCAACAACCACATGCCGGACTATGTGACGCGCCGTATCGCCGACCTGTTCAACGCGAGACGCCGGTCCGTGAACGGTTCGCGCATCCTGCTGCTGGGGCTCGCGTACAAGAAGAACACCGGCGACGCCCGCGAGTCGCCGGCGCTGCGGATCTCCCAACTCCTGCTCGACATGGGCGCCCAGGTCAGGGCGGCGGATCCGCACGTGGTCGAGAGCCTGCCGGTGGACACCCGGCTGGTACGGGTCGAACCGACCCCCGAGGAGCTGGCGTCCGCCGACGTCGTGGTCCTCCTCACCGACCACGACGGCTTCGACTACGAACTCATCACCGAACACGCTCCCTTCGTCCTCGACTGCCGCCGCCGGCTGCCGTCGGGACCCACGATCGAGGTGCTCTGAACCCATGCCGCGCATCGTCTGCGTCGCCGGGGCCCGCCCCAACTACATGAAGATCAAACCGGTGATGGACGCCCTGGAACGCCGGGGCGCCGAGGTGGTCCTCGTCCACACCGGCCAGCACTACGACCCGGCCATGAACGACGTGTTCTTCGCCGACCTCGGCATCCGTCCGCCCGACCGGTATCTCGGGGTCGGCTCCGGCACCCACGCCGAGCAGACCGGACGCGTGATGACCGCCTTCGAGCCGCTCCTGGAGGAGGTCGCCCCGGACGTCGTCGTCGTGGTCGGCGACATCAACTCCACGCTGGCCTGCGCCCTGGTCACCGCCAAGGCCGGACCACTCCTCGCCCATGTCGAGGCGGGCCTGCGCAGCCGCGACTGGAGCATGCCGGAGGAGGTCAACCGCGTCGCCACCGACCGCGTCAGCGACTATCTGCTGGCCCCCTCCCCCGACGCCGCGGAGAACCTGCGCGCGGAGGGGTACCGGGAGGACCAGATCCACCTGGTCGGCAACGTCATGATCGACACGCTGCTGGCCAACCTGGAACGGGCCCGGTCCTCGGACATCCTCGATCAATACGGCCTGTCCACGGGCGCGTTCGGCCTGGTCACCCTGCACCGGCCCGCCAACGTGGACGACCCGGAGGTCCTCGCCGGGCTCCTGAAGGCCCTGGGCGAGATCGCCGGCCGCTGCCCGCTCGTCCTGCCCGTGCACCCGCGCGCGGCCGGAAAGCTGGCCGACATCGGCGTCCCCGGGGGCATCCGGCTCGTACCGCCCGCCGGATACCTGGACTTCATCGCCCTGCAGGACGCCGCCCGCGTGGTGCTGACCGACTCCGGCGGAGTCCAGGAGGAGACCACGGCGCTGGGCGTGCCGTGCGTGACCCTGCGGGACAACACCGAGCGGCCCATCACCGTCGAGCAGGGCACCAATGTGCTGGCCGGCCGGGACCCCGCACGGATCGTGTCCACCGTGAACGCGGTGCTGGACGCGCCTCCCGCGCCGCGCCGGCCCGATCTGTGGGACGGCCTCGCCAGCGACCGTATCGCCGAGGTGTTGCTGGAGGGAGGCACCGCGAGCACCCGGCCGAGACCCACCGACCAGCCCAGCCCCGAGGACCGAACGTTCCCCATATGATCCGCCTGCAACATATGCTCGTCGAACGTCTGGTCGTAAGGGGGGACCACCATGGATCTCGCTGAGATCTTCCGGGTCATGCGCAGGCGCTGGTACGTCCTGCTGCCCGGGCTGCTGCTGACGGCCGGCCTGATCGTCGGCGTGGTACTGCTGGTTCCGGTCAGCTACCAGTCACAGAGCACGGTGGTCCTCCTCAACTCCCAGAAGGCCACGGTGGCCTACGACGGCAACCCGTTCCTGAGCACTCAGACCTCGCTCACCGGCATGGCCGACAGCCTGGCCCGCAATCTCAACTCGGACGTCTCCATCCGGGAGCTGAAGTCCCGTGGTGCGAAGGGCACGTTCGAGGCCAAGCTCGCCGACAACGCGCAGGGCCCACTGATGTGGCTCACCGTGACCGGCACGGACAAGGCCTCCGTCCTGGCCTCGGACAAGATCCTGACCTCGTACGCCAAGGAGCGGCTGGACCAGTTCCAGCGGCAGCAGAAGGTCACCTCCAAGGCGATGATCCGTATGACGACGATCGTGCCTCCGCAGAACCCGGTGGCGCAGACCAAGACGCGGATCGAGTACATGGTGATGGCCGGCGCCCTGGGCCTGGTGCTGAGTCTGGTGCTCGTCTTCTACGTGGAGGCGCGCCGCCGGTCCCGCCCGGTACCGCAACCGGTGGAACCCACGCTGCCGGAGGAGCCCGTTCAGCGGGTCACCGTGCCCGAACCCGAGACCGAGACCGAGGAACGGGTCGCGGAACAGACGATGGCCCTGCGGACCCCGCCCAGCTGGTCGCGGTCCGCCGGACAGAGGACCGGCGCGGAACAGAGGGCGGGGCGGTCCGCCACGGCCGTGGCCCCCGCCGAGCCGCTCGACGAGGAGTCGACTCATGGACAGCGTTCGCACACCGGACAGCGAGACCGCTGAACCGAGCGACACCCCGGCGCCCGCGGCCCCCGACTCCTTCGGCCGGAAGGTCCGGTCGGCGGCCCGCTGGAGCCTGATCAACACCGTGGTCATGCGCCTGGGCAACTTCGCCACCGGCATCCTGCTGGCACGGTTCGCCCTGGGACCCGCGGAGTGGGGTGTCTACGGCATCGCCCAGACCGTCCTCCTGGTCCTGCTCTCCGCCAACGAACTGGGCGTCAGTCTGGCCATCGTCCGCTGGGAGGGCGACCCGCGCCGCTTCGCACCGACGGTGCTGACCCTGGCGACCGCGTCCAGCGGTCTGCTGTACGCCGCCCTGTTCTTCGCGGCGCCGACGGTGGCCGGGCTGCTCGACTCGCCCGACGCCTCGGGCGTACTGCGGGTGATGTGCCTGTGCCTGGTGATCGACGGGATCGCCCAGGTGCCGGCCGGCTACCTGACCCGGGAGTTCGCGCAGGGCAGGCGGATGGTCATCGACGCGCTGAACTTCGTGCTCAGCACCGCGGTGACCCTGGCGCTGGCCTTCGCCGGCTGGGGCGCGATGAGCTTCGCCTGGGGCGCGGTCGCGGGCAACATCGCCGCCCTCGTCGGCTGCGCCCTGGCCGCCCCCGGTCTGCTGCGGTTCGGCTGGGACCCCGGGCAGGCCCGCGCCCTGCTGAGGTTCGGGCTCCCGCTGGCGGGCGCGAGCCTGCTCGCCCTCGCCGTGGTCAACGTCGACACCATGGTCGTCGGCTCCACCCTCGGCGGGGTCTTCCTCGGCTACTACGTCCTGGCCTTCAACATGTCGGGCTGGCCGGTGCGGGTCATCTCCGAAGCGGCCCGGCGGGTCTCCTTCGCCGGCTTCTCCCGTCTCGCCGACTCCCCGCAGGCCCTGGCCCAGGGCTTCAGCCGCGCCCTGGGAGTGCTGGTCGCCGGCACCGTCCCGCTGTGCGTACTGCTCGGCGGCCTCGCCGGCCCCGTCGTCCGACTCGTCTACGGCGGCAAGTGGTTGCCCGCCGCCGACGCCCTGCCCTGGCTGATGGCCCTGGGCCTGATCCGCATCGGCTGCGAACTCGCCTACGACTGTCTCGTCGCCGTCGGTCAGCGCCGCTCCCTCATCCTCGTGCAGGGGTTGTGGGTCGTCGCACTGATCCCGGTCCTGATCGTCGGCGCTCGCACGGGCGGCATCGTCGGCGTCTCCCAGGGCCATGTCCTGGTCGGTGCCGGCCTGGTCGTGCCGGTGTTCCTCTACGCCCTCGGCCGCGCGGGCATCGGACTCGTCCACATCGCCAGAGCCTGTGCCTGGCCCTTCCTCGGGGGAATCGTGATGACCCTGGTGATCCTCGCCGCCAAGCAGCTCCTCGGCGACGGCACCCCGGCCCTGTTCGCCATCGGCACGGCCGCGCTGGCCAGTTATGTGGTGTGCGTGCTGCCCGGGCGCCGTTTCCTGCTGGGCTCCCGGGCGGTGGCGACCGTATGAACCGGCTCCGCCTCCTGCTCGCCGGCCTGACCCTGGTGCTGTGCGTCGGCTGCTCCGAAAGCACCGGCTCGACCGCGGCGTCCCAGGCTCCGAGCACCACCCAGGACGCGCCCTCTCCGTCGGCGAGCCCCAGCGCCGGCCCCTCGGCCTCGCCGTCCAGCGCCTCTCCCTCGGCTCACGCCACGCACAGCTCTCCGAGTGCCACTCCCTCGGCGCGCGCCACGACCATCGCACCGCAGGAAGCCGCCTTCCCCGACGCCCGGTCCGCCGGCCCCCGTATCTCCCTCAAGCCGGACAACACGGGGAACCTGAGCATCAGAAGAAGCGGCATGGTCATCAAGGGCAGGAACATCACCGGCTCGCTCGACATCTACGCGAACAACGTGACCATCGTCGACTCCAAGATCACCTCCACCAACTGGTGGGGGGTCAATCTGCGCCCCGGCTACCACGGGCTGCGGATCCTGCACAGCACCATCACCGCCGTCCCCGGCAAGGGTCCCGACAACGGCGGTGTCGACTACGCCGTCTCCAACATGGGCAGCAGCTCCATCGAGGTCGGGTGGTGCGACATCTCCGTCTTCGGCAACGCCCTTTCCATGGGGCAGGGCAACATCCACGACAACTACGTCCACGACCTCGTGCCGTTCCGCAACGAGGGCGGCGAGTGGCAGCACACCGACGCGGTGATCAGCAGCGGCGGCAGCACCGGCACACTGACCATCCGGCACAACACCCTGCTCAACCCGGTCGCCGTCGACCAGGGCGCGTCCGCGGCCATCGGCCTGTTCGCCGACACCGGCCATGTCTCCAACACCGTCGTCGACAACAACCTGCTGGCCGGCGGCGCGTACGCCCTCTACGGCGGCGGTGACGGGGCCACCGGGATCACCGTCACCAACAACGTCTTCTCGACCCGGTACCACGGCAACTCCGGTGTCTACGGCGCCGTCACCGCCTGGAACGCCGGTGGCTCCGGCAATGTCTGGCAGGGCAACCGGTTCTCCGACGGCACCGCGCTCACCCCCAAGCCGGCCGACTGAGGAGGACCACCATCGTGAGACGCATCGCCCGCGCCCCCTGGGAGTTCCTCAAGCGCGCCTTCGGCTGGCTCGTCCTCTTCGAGCTCCGCAACAAGGTCCTCCTCGCGCCCTCCGCCATCCGGCTGCGCCGCCTGGAGACCGCCGAGGTACGCCGCCTCACGGCCACCGTGTCCGCCCTGCCCGACGCCCTCGTCGCCACGGTCATCGCCACCCACCGCCGTCCCGACGAGCTGCGGGCGGCCGTACGGTCCGCGCTCGCCCAGACCGTCACCGACCAGGTCGTCATCGTGGTGGACGACGGCGCCGGACTCCCCGAACTCCCGGACGACCCGCGGCTGTTCGCCGTCTCGCTCGCGCACAACGTCGGCATGGCCGGTGTCGTGCGCAACGTCGGCATCCGGCTCACCCGCTCGCGGTACATGGCCTTCCTCGACGACGACAACCTGTGGGAACCCGACCACCTGGAGCGAGCGTTGGCGGTCCTGGAGTCCCCCGACGGACCCGACGGCGTCTACACGGCCCTGCGCCGCGTGCTGCCGGACGGCACCGAACGGGACATCCTGTCCGTGCCGTTCGACCGCCACCGGGCCGCCCGCGAGTCCTTCCTGGACACCAACGCCTTTGTGGCGAAGCGCGACAGAGCTCTGCGCTTCAGCCGGTTGCGGCGCACCCCGAAGGTGCTGCCGCGCGAGGACTGGGAACTCGTGTACCGCTACAGCCGCGGTCACGAGGTGCGCCACGTACCGCACGCCACCGTGCGGTACCTGGTCAACCCCGGGAGTTTCTATACGACTTGGTCCGGCTGAGGGCCGGGCCTCACGGTCCCGGCGTGGCCCGCAGCGCGCCCGGCCGGAGCAGCGCGGTCGCCGCCATGCGGCTGGCCTTGCGGCCGAAGGCGGCCCTCGACGCCTCGCGCAGGAACACGGCACCCCTGAAGCACGCCGTGGCGAGGGCGCTGTGCCGCCGCCTGTACAGCCGTACGCGATTGAGGGTGAGCAGGGTCCACAGCCGGGGCGACACCTGGGAGTCGCCGCCCAGGTGGACGGCCTCGGCCGTCGGCTCCAGCTGCGTGGCGTATCCGAGGTCCCGGGCGCGCAGGCAGTACTCGGTCTCCTCCGAGTAGAGGAAGAATGACTCGTCCCACGGACCGCACGCGGCCAGGCAGTCGGCCGAGACGGCCATGAGCGCCCCGGTCGCCCAGTCCGCGCGCGTGGGTCGGCTGTACGCGGCCGGGTCGGTGACGAGTTCGCTCAGGCTCGGGAAACGCCCGGCCCGGCGGTTGCCGATCACGGCCTCGCCCAGCGCCCGGGACACGCTGGACTCGCGGCGCAGCGAGAAGTGGGGCGTGTCATGGCCCTCTTCGTAGAGGAGGGGTACGGCGATCCCCACTCCGTCGCCCAGTCGGTCCACGAGCCGTTTGGCGCAGCCCTGCCGCATCCGGATGTCGGGGTTGCAGATGAGCACACCTCCGTGGTCACCGGCGGCGTTCAGCGCCGCGTTGACGCCCGCCGCGTATCCGGCGTTGCGGCCGGTCCGGACGACCGTGGCGTCGGGGGCCAGCGTGCGCAGCACCTCCAAGGTGTCGTCGGCGGAGTCGTTGTCGGCGACGACGAGCCGCCAGTCCAGGCCGGCCATGCCGTCGGGAAGCGCGGCGAGGAACCCGGGGAGCACCGAGGCGCTGTTCCAGGTGACGACGAGGACGGCGATCGGGCTCAACGGGACTCCACGAGTTGGGGGAGCTGGTCTTCGGAGGTCCTGCGGGGCGCCGGGACCGCGGACGCGGACACCTCGCGCCGGATGAAGCCCAGGTAACTGCACCCCGCTCCCAGCATCAGGAAGTACATGCCGGCGAACATGGGGAAGCTGAGCGAGTCGAAGGTGGCGCTGATGACCAGGGCGACCAGCGACGAGGCGAAGAAGGCCTGCCCCAGTTCGCGGTCGGCGTCGCTACGGGCCAGCCGCCGGATGGCGCCGCCCTGGTGGATGCCGGTGATGAACAGGATGAGCAGGGCGATCAGCCCGAGCACGCCCATCTCGGCCAGAGCGAGCATGTACTGGTTGTCCGTGAAGAAGTACAGGTCGGGCGTGAAGGTGCCGAAGCCCCGCCCGAACAGCGGATGTTCCTTCAGGTACGGCACGATCGCGCTGTACTTGACCGTGCGGGCCTGGGTGCTGCTGTCGGAGTTGGACAGGAACGACGCGAACAGACCCGTGATCGTGCCGATCAGCCCGGGGATCAGCACCTTGAAGACGGCCACGGAGGCCGTCATCACGCCGATCGCCGCCCAGCGCTGGGCCGGCTTCCAGCGCGGCACCATCACCAGGGCGACGATGAGCAGCCCGATGATCGAGGTCCGCGACACCGACAGGGGCAGCGCACCGGCCATCAGCACCACCGGCGCCCAGCGACGCAGGACGTGGAGGTGACGGCGTACGGGATCGAGGGCCTGGTGGATCGCGAAGGGCAGCAGGATCGCCAGCATGCCGGCGAACTCCAGGGGCTGGGCCGTGGTGGCGCGGGGCCGGGTGAAGGCACCGCGGTCCAGGGTGGTCACCGCGGCCACGCTGCTCTGGAGACCGGGGATGTGGATGGAGTCGGCGATGTTGGTGGCGGCGAAGAAGTCGTAGAAGCCGATCGCGGCGACGAGGGACGCCATCACCACCACACGGCGCATCAGCACGTCCAGTCGGGCGCGCTCCTGGACGGCCGCCGAGGTCAGCACGACCAGGGACACCCACACCAGGTACCCGATGAGCCCCCGGTCTGCGCCGAGGACCTCCTCGTGGGAGCTCTCGCGCATGGCGTCCGCGATGTACGCGGCCATGACGGCGAGTCCGAGCACGCACACCACGACCCGTACCAGTCGGGTGCCCGGCGCGGGCAGGACGCGGCCGCCGAGCCAGGTCGCCAGGTACCACAGCAGCCCCAGCAGGGCGAAGACGTTGGCCGGGGTGCCGACGCCGCCGAGGGCCGGCAGGGCCAGGTTCGACGGGATGAAGAAGGCGAGCACCAGATAGACGGTGAGGACCGCGGTCGCGTCGACCCGGCGGCTCAGCCAGCCCGGTCGTTCCCGCTTCGGGACGCGGGCCTCCTGCGGCCGTGGCGTCCCCTGGCGCCGGCGGCGGACCACCGCGACGCCCTCCATCAGGATCGACAGCAGGAAGGCGCTGACGACGCCCAGGATGATCACGGCCGCGATGTCCTGGTAGCGGCTCTTGGACTTCGCCACCGGTGTCTGCGGCAGCACGACCGGCGCGGTCTGCACGAGGTAGGCGGGCGGGACCTTGGCGGCGGCCTGCAGGGCGTCGAGCTGCTCACCGGCGAAGGTGGTCAGGGTGTTGGTCTCCTTCAGCACCTTCGCCCGGTCGGTGCCGGTGACGCTGAGCACCAGCAGCGGGCTGTCGCTCTCCGGCGCGAAGCCGGCCGTGTACTGGTCGGTGACGCCACGGCTCCGCAGCTCCTTGGCGGCGTCGCTGGATTCGAGGGTCCTGATCAGCACGTCGGCGGTGACGATGAGCGAACCGCCCGCGTTCGAGATGGGGTTGCCGAAGGTCGGGGCCAGCCGGGCGACGGCCGAGGAGTCCAGCAGCGCGACCGAGCTCTGCGACTCGTAGGAGACGGGGACTGACACATAGAGATAGGCGCCGCCGAGCAGGCTGAGCACGGTGAAGGGCACCATGAAGTACCAACGACGGCGCAGAATGGCCCATATCTCACCAAGGCTCACAATTCCTCCCCCGATTCGGTGGCATCCCGCCCCACACCCTGCCAGTATCGGCGGTGACGGAAGGAACCCGAATGTCGCCTGGGAACGTGGCCGATGCACTGCTCCGCCGCTGGTACGTGCTGGTGGCCGCACTGCTGTTGACGGCCGCCGGCGCGTACTCCGTGGTCCGCCCGACACCCCAGTACGTCGGCTCCGCGGTGATCGTCCTCAAGCCGCCCGTGACACAGAACCAGCCCAACCAGCTGACGAATCTCCAGCCGCCGCTCGCGATGGTCTCCTACTCGGTCGTCCAGCAGCTGGAATCCCCGGCAGGGGCAAGGGAGTTGAAGGCGGCGGGCGTCAGCGGGACCTACCGTCTCGTCCCCCGCAACAGCGGCACCAGCGCGACGCCCCGCTATCTGATCCCCTCGCTGCAGGTGCAGTCGCAGGCGTCCGCTCCCGACGCCGCGGAGACGGCCGTGCGCCGCGTCATCGACGTCTACACCCAGCACGTCGAGCAGATGCAGACGGCGCAGCGGGTCCCCTCCACGGGGCGGATCACCGCCTCCGTCCTGGTGGCCCCGAGCGCCGCGGAGGTGCAGGGCAACAAGAGCCGGGGCCTGGCGGGCGTGGCGCTGCTGGGCCTGGCCGCCGGGGTCGTGGGCGCGCTGTGGCTCGACCGCTACGCGCTGAGCCGCCGCGCGGACTCCACGCGCCGGCACGCCGGTCCGGTGCCCGTGCCCCACTGAGTCGTTCCGGTGGTTCATCAGATACCGCGACGCTTCCACGACTCCCACCACAGCATCTCGCGCCCGCGCTCGAACACGGCCGACCAGACGAGCGGTTGCAGATACGGCATCGCCTTCGGCCCGATCCGCTCGCGCAGCCGTAGCGCGCGGTACTCGGGCAGCGCCCGGTACCCCGGGAGGCACTCCTCGGCGAACGCCACGCAGTCGTCGACCGGTACGACGCCGGTGCGCCCGCGGTCGTAGGCCCGGTAGGCCCGGCGCAGCGCGAAGCGGGCGAGGCGGGTGTGGACCTGGTCGGCCAGACGGTCGGCGTGGGGCAGCAGGTCGCCGCACTTGGTGAGGACCGAGTCGAAGGCGACCAGGCGCTGGCGCAGGTCGTCGAGCTGTCCGCCGAAGTCCGTGGTGGACATGTTGTTCCCGTGGACACGGTAGAAGGCCTGGTCGGCGCCGCGTATGTAGCCGACGTCGGCATGGGCGGCGAGCCGCATCCACATCTCGATGTCGCCGGCGTGGGGCAGGGCGGGGTCGTAGCCGCCGACCTTCCGCTGGAGGCTGGTGCGGACGACGACCTCCGGGGAGGTGATGCAGCCGGTGCCCTCGCGGAAACGCCGCTCCAGCCACCAGTGGCCCGGGTAGACGACCGAACCGGTGCTGTGCGTACGGGCCTTGGGCAGCGGGCCGCCGTGCTGGAAGCGCAGGGGGCGACCGTAGGCGAACCCGGCCTCGGGGTGGGCGTCCAGGAGCGAGGCGGCGCGGACCAGCGCGCCGGGCACCAGTCGGTCGTCGGCCGACAGAAGGGCGACGTAGTCGCTGTCGGCCCACTCCAGCAGGCCCTCGTTGTAGGTGGCGATATGGCCCTTGTTGGTCCTGTGGACGAGGACGTCGATGCGCGGGTCGGAGGCGGCCAGCTTCTGCGCGACCTCCGCCGAGTCGTCGGGCGAGGCGTCGTCGATGATGAGTACCCGGACGTCCACGCCGTCCTGCTCGTCCAGGACGCTGCTCACGCAGTCGGCGAGGAAATGGCCGTACTTGTAGCACGGGATCACAACACTGACGGTGCTCATCTGATGGGGGAAGCCAATCCCCGGTGGTGGTCCCCCGCGGCCTCGCGGGGGACCACCACCGGTGGGGTGTTGTCGGTCAGTTCTTCTTCTTGCGGACGGTCGTCTTGCTGGTCAGCGTCCAGCTGTGGGACTTCACCGTGTGGCGGTTCCTGTCCTTCGCCGTGAGCGTGACCTTGAACCGCGTGCCGTCCGGCAACGGGCTGGACAGGTGGACGGTCACCTTGTGGGTGGCCCGGTTGTAGGAGGTGACGGCCGTGACATGGAGCTTCTTGGCCGCCTTGGAACCCTTCAGGACGGTCACGGTGGCCTTGACCGACGACAGCTTCACGTCGGCGGGCAGGGTGGTGACCAGCGGGCTGCCCGCGTCGGCGGTGTGCGCCAGCAGGGACGTGGTCACCTCGGAGGAGGTGACGGTCGCCAGCTGGGCGCTGGGGTCGTCGGCCGTGAAGACCGGGCCGACCCAGTAGTTCGCCGATCCGTACGAGCCGTTCGGGAAGGCCGAGTCGCTGCCGTACCGGTAGAGCCCGTTGTGGTGTGCGGTCGTGTCGGCCGTGGCCGTCAGCGGATAGGACTGGTGGGCCGCCGAGAAGTAGCCGCCGTCCACCGCGTAGTTGCCGTTCGGCGCGTGGTAGGAGACGACGTACGCCGTGTCCGCGGTGACCGCCACCGGAGTGGCGAAGGTCAGCGTCTGCCAGCCGGATGCCGTCTCGTTGGTGAAGGTGCCACTCGCGAGCAGCGTGCCGTCGTCGCCCCACAGGCTTCCGGTGTGGGTGCCCGTGTTGCCGGTGCCCTTGTAGAAGGTGACGCCGGTGATCCAGCCCGCCGAGGAGGACGTGAACCGGGTGCCCAGCTCGACCGAGTTGGTGTCACCGGTCACGTCGGTGGTGGCCGGCACCGCGGACGAACTCCACAGCATGCAGGGGCAGGTCACCGCCGGCGGCGTGGAACTGGTGGTGAAGCTCCAGGTCACCGGATCCGTCATGGCGTTGCCCCACACGTCGGAGGCCTGGACGGAGGCGGTGTACGTGGTGTGCAGCTCCAGTTCGGTCGACGGGGTGAAGGTCGCCTTGTTCGACGCGGGGAAGGTGACCGCACCCGGCACGGTGTTGCCGTCCGGGTCCTTCACGGTGAACGTCACGCTGTCGGTGTCGATCGCCGAGCTGAAGGTGGCCGACACCGGTGCGGTGATCGAGGTGCTGGTCGCCCCGGAGGTCGGGGACGTCGAGCTGACGGTGGGCGGGGTGGTGCTGGCCGTCGAGGTGTCCAGCACTGCGTCGACCCAGTAGTTGCTGCCGGAGGACGCGGAGGACGGGAAGGCGCTCGTCGAGCCGTAGTGGTAGACGCCGTTGCCGCCGTCGGTGCCGGACTTCAGGCCGGTGAGCGGGGCCAGGCCCGCGTCGCTGTTGCTGAAGTAGCCGGCGTCGTACGAGTATCCGCCGTTGGGCGCGAAGTACGAGGCCACATAGGTGGTGTTGGCCTTGACCGTCACCGGGGTGGAGAAGTTCAGCTGTTGCCAGCCGGAGGCCGACTCGCCGGTGAAGGTGCCGGTGGCCAGTCGGGTGCCGGAGGCGCTCCACAGGCTGCCGGTGTGGGTGCCGGTGTTGGCCGGCGACTTGTAGAAGCGGACGCCGGTGATCGAGCCGGCCACCGTGGTACGGAACTTGACGCCCAGCTCCAGCGAGCTGCCGTCACCGGCGTTGACCGTGCCGGGCACGGACGAGGCCGCGAAGATGGAGCAGGGGCAGGCCTGGGGGCCGACCGTGATCGGGATGGTGGTGACGGCGCCGATGTTGACGCTGTCGTCGACCGCGCGGACCTTGATGGACGCCGAGCCCGGAGTCGTCGGGGTCCAGCTGTAGCTCCAGGACGACAGGCCGGTGGCCGCCTGCCAGGTCGATCCGCCGTCGGTGGACACCTCGACGCGGGCCACCACTCCGCCGGAGTCGGTGGCGGTGCCCTTGATGGTGACGGGCTTCAGCGCCGGGACGGTGGTCCCGGAGGACGGGCTGGTCACGGTGATGGTCGGACCGGTGGTGTCGCTGGAGGCGGAGGCGCTGACCAGGTTGCTCTGCAGGGTCAGCGGCTGGACGCCCATGTCGGCGAGGATGTTCACGGTCGCCTGCTGCATCCGCGAGTCCTCGGTGACCACGGTGTCATCGGGGTTGTACGTCGGGATGTTGGTCAGACCCCACGACCACTGCACGGTCGCCGAGCCGAACACCAGGGCCCCGGAGTCCTGGTCGCGGAACTCGACGAGATTGTGCGTCGCCGTGCCGTTGCCGTAGACGTTGCCCCAGTCCTGGCGGAGCTTGCCGTCGTTGATGTCGACCGTCGTGGACGACACGTCGATGGCTCCGGCGGGTCTGGTGGCGTTGTCGATGTCGCTGTCCCACTCGTACCCGAGGGTGCCCGTCGGGAAGGTGGCGGTCTGGCTCGAAGTGAGGTTCGCGATCGAGGTGTTGCGCCAGATCCGGTTCTTGCCGTACGAACCCGGGACCGTGATGGCGTCGCTGCGGTAGCCGTTCACCGTGAACATGGAGCCGGTGAGGATGTTCGGCGGCTGGTAGTTCTGACCGTAGTTGGTGCTGGTCGGGTCCATCCAGGTGCCGGTCCAGACGCCGCTGGGGTCGGCGATGCCGTTGTTCTGCGCCATCTTGGTCATCTTGTAGCAGACCAGGGTCCGGTCGGCGGTGCTGGTGCCGTCGATGCTCGGGGCGAGCCGGGTCTTCCAGAAGACCTCGTTGCCGCTGAAGAAGCCCTGCCGCACGCCCGCCTTGCGGGCGGCCAGCACATTCGAGTACTGGCTCTGCGTCCAGTACTCGTCGTGCCCGGAGGACAGATACACCTTGTGCTTCTTCAGCAGGGTGGCACCGCTGCTCGACGACACGTCCACGCCGGACGTGTAGCTGACGTCGTAGCCGTTGCGCTCCAGCCAGGACAGCATCATGTACTCGGAGCCGTAGATGCCGTTGTCGCCGCCGATGTCCAGCGGCCGGTTGTAGCTGACCTCGTAGGCACGGCCGTCCGGCGCGGGGCCGGTGCCGCCGTAGAGGTCCTGGCCGCCGTAGTCGTTGTACGCCTGCCAGGTCTGGTCACTGGTCTGCACGACGATGTCGGAGGTGCTGGAGTCGTTGCGGACCACGAACGGGTACGGCATGAGACCGTCGCCGTCGGTCTGCGTCAGGTTGGCGATGTACAGGCCCGACACGGCGTCGCTGGGCACGGTCCAGGTCGCGGTCACCGGCCAGTTGCCGCAGTCGACCAGGCCGGTGCTGCTCTTGGTGGTGCAACTGGCGGGCTTGGACGTGTAGTTGGCCGGGTACGTCACGGCCGCCTGCGCCGCGGTCGACATCTGGCGCGCGCCGTCGCCGCCGTACCAGCCCAGCCGGTAGATCTGGATGTTGTACGAGGTCTTCGACTGGACCTTGAACTGGACGGTGTCACCCGCCTGGACGCTCTCCTTGGTGGTGAAACCCTGGATGTCGCCATAGGCGTTGGGCGAGAACCAGTCGGACTTGGGGCTGCCCGTCTTGGAGTTCTCGCAGACGACGGGGTTCGATCCCGAACCGCACGGATCGGACGCCGCCTGGGCGGACCCGGTCAGCGGGAGCACCGCCAATATCAACGCTGCCACGACGGCGAGGCGGCTGCCTCTGATCCGTCTGCTCCATCTTTTCATGTGTACCTCTCAGCGGTGCTGTGCAGGACCGACCCGTGCGGTCTGCGTGGAGCGTGAAACCGTGGGGGGGTCAGCCGCGAAGCGCGTGGATGAGCGTGTCCACGACGCACTGCTGCTGGTCTGGGGTGATGTGGGGGTGGAGCGGGAGTGAAAGGATGCGGTCCGCCGCCTTCTCCGCGTTCGGGAAGTCGCCCCGCGAGTACCCGAGATGGCTGTACGCCGGTGTGAGGTGGACCGGTGCCG
Organism: Streptomyces sp. NPDC001617; assembly: GCF_053596855.1. Taxonomy (NCBI): domain Bacteria; kingdom Bacillati; phylum Actinomycetota; class Actinomycetes; order Kitasatosporales; family Streptomycetaceae; genus Streptomyces; species Streptomyces sp. NPDC001617. The sequence goes on along the minus strand of NZ_JBSFHA010000065.1, from coordinate 31,620 downwards.
GATAGTGCACGCCCGCGCCGATGCCCTCGGCGTTCAGCTTGCCGACGACGTCGTCGCGGTCGGCGCCGTCGACCTGGAGGACGTACAGGTGCCAGACATGGAGGTTGCCGGGTGCCGTGACGGGGAGCACGACCTGTCCGGTGGCCGCGAGGTCGGCGAGCAGCTCGTCGTAGCGGGTCGCGGCCGCGCGCCGGGCCGCGTTGCCGTCGGCCAGGCGTGCCAGCTTCGCCCGCAGGACGACGGCCTGCAGTCCGTCCAGCCGGCTGTTGAAGCCGGGCACGTCGTGGCGGTACTTGGCGACGCCGCCGTGGTTGGCGACCGCGCGGACCAGGTCGGCCGCTTCCTCGTCGTCGGTGAGCACGGCGCCCGCGTCGCCGTAGGCGCCCAGGTTCTTGCCCGGGTAGAAGCTGGTGGCCGCGATCCCGTCGCTGCCCGGCGTCCGGCCGTCGCGGGTCGCGCCCTGGCACTGAGCCGCGTCCTCCACCACCCGTACCCGGTCGGGCAGTTGGCGGGTCAGCTCGGCCACCTCGGCCATCTGCCCGTACAGGTGCACGGGTACGACGGCGCGGGTGGCGGGGCCGACCGCGTCCAGCGCGGCCTGGGGGTCGAGGAGGTAGCTGTCGGGCAGGCAGTCCGCCAGGACCGGACGGGCCCCGATCCGCGCGACCGCGCCGGCGGTGGCGATGAAGGTGTTGGCGGGTACGACGACCTCGTCGCCGGGCCCGACGCCGCTTGCGCGCAGGGCGAGTTCGACGGCGTCGGTGCCGTTGGCGACGCCCACGCAGTGCGCGACGCCGCCGAAGTCGGCGTATTCACGCTCGAACCGACGGACCTCGTCGCCCCCCACGAACGCGGTGTTGGCCAGGACCCGTTCGAATCCGGCCCGCACCTCGTCGGCGACCTCCTCATGGGCCGCCTTGAGGTCCACAAGCGGAATCTGGTTCATGTCAGCGGTCCCCCCACTGTTCTGTTCGCTTCACTGATCTGTTCGCTTCGCGAGTTCGTCCAGCGCGGGCGCGTCCGCCGCGCGCAGTCGTCGGGCCGGGCTCCCCACCCAGACCTCGCCCGGCGGTACGTCGCCGAGCACACTGCTCCCCATCCCGATCAGCGACCAGGCGCCGACCGTCGTGCCCTCCCTGACCAGAGCCCCGGAGCCCACATAGGCGCCCCGCTCCAGCCGCGCTCCCCCGCCCAGGCGGACGCCGGACGCCAGCGTGGCGTGGTCCTCGACCACGTCGTCATGGGTGAGGACCACGTGCGGCATCACGGCGACGTGCGCACCCACCCGCACGGCCGCGGTCAGCACGCAGTGCGCCAGGAGCACCGAGCCGGGGCCGACCTGCGAGGTCGCCGAGACCGCCGCCGTCGGGTGGATCACGGTGGCGTAGCGCTCCGCGGGCAGGCCGAGCCTGTGGACCAGGCGGGCGCGGGCCGCATAGTCCCTCGGGTTGCCGACGCAGATCACCACCTGCGCGTCGGGCAGGTCGTGGACCAGGTCGCAGCCGCCGAGGACGGGCACGCCGTCCACTTCGGTGCCGTCCAGGGCGGGGTTGTCGTCCAGGTGCCCGAGCAGCTTGAACTCGCCCGTGTCCGCGACGGCCTGGGCGGTCTCCCGGGCGAAGCCGCCCGCGCCGACGATCACAAGTTCGTTCATCCACGGGCCTGTTCGCGCAGCGCCGCCACGACCCGGTCCTGTTGGGCCTCGGTCATGGTGTGGAAGAGCGGCAGGATCAGCGAGTCGCGGGTGAGCCGCTCGGTGACCGGCAGGGGTGCGCGGGGGTGGTCCACGTAGGCGGGTTCGAGGTGCGCGGCCATGATTCCGCGCCGCGCGGAGACGCCGGCGTCGGCGAGAGCGGCGAGCAGGTCGTCGCGGCCGACGGGGAAGTCCTCGTCCAGCAGCACCCAGTAGGACTGGAAGTTGCTCTGCCCGTGCGCCGGGTCGCGTACGGGGGTGAGGCCGACGACGTCGTGCAGCAACTCCTCGTAGCGGGCCGCCAGCTCGCGGCGGCGGGCGATCATCGCGTCGAGCTTGCCGAGCTGGACCAGGCCGATCGCGGCCTGGACGTCGGTCATCCGGTAGTTGAAGCCGACCTCCAGATAGCTCTCCAGAACCGGCTTGTTGCTGGCGTGGCGCTCGGCCGCCGAAGCGCTCATGCCGTGCTCGCGCAGCCTGCGCAGCCGGGCCGCCCACTCGGCGTCGTCGGTGGTGACCATGCCGCCCTCGCCGGTGGTGACGAGCTTGCGGGGGTGGAAGGACCAGGCGGCGAGCAGCGCGCCGTGGCCCACGGGCTTGCCGCCGACGGTCGAACCGATGGCGCAGGCCGCGTCCTCGACCAGGGGCAGGTCCCACTCGGCGCAGGCGGCGCGCAGACTGTGCACGTCGGCCGGTACGCCGCCCTGGTGGACGGCGAGGACGGCCTCGGTGCGCGGGGTGCGGACCGCGTCCACGGTCGCCGCGGTGAGGTTGCCGGTGGCGGGGTCCACGTCGGCGAACACCGGCTCGGCACCGACGTACCGTACGGCGTTGGCGGTGGCGATGAACGACAGCGAGGGGACGATCACCTCGTCGCCGGGGCCGAGCCCGAGCGCGACGAGGGACAGGTGCAGGGCGGTGGTGCACGAGCTGACGGCGACGGCGTGCTCGGCGCCCACCCGCTCGGCGAAGGCCCGCTCGAACTCGGCGACGCGGGGCCCCTGGGCGACCCACCCGGACAGCACCGCGTCGGAGGCGGCCTTGGCCTCCTCCTCGCCGAGCCAGGGGATCATCACGGGGATGCGGTCGGTGCTCACTTGGCGGCCTCCCGCTCCGCGCGCCACCACTGCACCAGGTCGCGCAGTCCCGTACGCAGGTCGATCTCCGCGGTGAAGCCGAGCCGGTCGGCGGCCTGCGAGGTGTCGGCGAGTCGCCGGGTCACCCCGTTCACCGCACGCGCGGGCCCGTGCACCGGCTCCAGGCCCGACGCGCCCATGGCCTCCAGGAGGCCCTCGGCGAGCTCCTTCAGCGAAGTCTCCGTACCGCTCGCGACGTTGAACACCTCGTCGGTGAGGTCCGACTCGGCGGCCAGGACGTTCGCCCTGGCGATGTCGCGGACGTCGACGAAGTCCATGGTCTGCGTGCCGTCGCCGAGGATCAGCGGCGGCTCGCCCGCCTCGATGCGCTCCATCCAGCGGATGAGGACCTCGGTGTAGAGGCCGTGGATGTCCATGCGGGGGCCGTAGACGTTGAAGTAGCGCAGGGCCACGTAGTCCAGGCCGTACATGGAGTGGAAGCTGCGCAGCATGCCCTCGTTGAAGGCCTTCGCGGCGCCGTAGAAGGTGTCGTTGTTGTACGGGTGGTGGCGCTCGGTCGTCGGGAAGGTCTCGGCCATGCCGTAGACGGACGCCGAGGACGAGGCGATCACCTTGGCCACTCCGGCCTCGGCCGCCGCCTCCAGGACGTTGAAGGTGCCGTCGACCAGGACCTCGTTGGCCAGCCGGGGCTCCTCCGCGCACTGGGTGATGCGGATCGCGGCGAGGTGGAACACCAGGTCGGCGCCCTCGGTGACCTTCCGTACGGTCTCGGCGTCCCGGACGTCACCCTCGACGATCTCCACGACACCGCTGGGCAGGGCCTGGGCCAGGTTGGCGCGCCGCCCGCGCACGAAGTTGTCGAGTACGACGATCTCGCGGGCGCCGCCCTCGGCCAGCAGGTCGACGAGGTTGGAGCCGATGGTGCCCGCTCCCCCGGTGACCAGGATCTTCTTGCCGCGTACGCTGCTCAACTGCACTTACCTCTCAGCGAATTGGATCTGTCAACGCCCGGCGCGCAGGCCGACGACCGCGCCCTTGAACTCGAGGCTCCGGGACGCCGCCTCGAGAATGTCCAGCACCCTGAGGCCCGCCCGGCCGTCGGTCAGCGGCGCCCGGCCCTGGCCGATCGCGTCGCCGAACTCGTCGACCATGCTGCGCAGCGCCTCTTTCTCGCCGATGGCGGGCGCGACCATGTCCCCGGAGCGGTACGAGACGAGCATGTCCCGGCGCTCGTCCGCGCCGATCTCCTGCGGCGAGGCCAGGTCGACGCCGCGGTCGAAGATCGCCACGCGCTGGGCGGGGTTGAGGTCGTCCCAGATGAGGGTGCGCTTGGAGCCGCCCACCATGGTGGTGCGCACCTTGGTCGGCGACAGCCAGTTGACATGCACGTGGGCGATGGCGCCGGTGTTGAGCGTGAGTGTCAGATAGGCCACGCAGGCCTGGCCCGCGCCGATCGGGTCGGCCCCGTGGGCGGCGACGGCGACCGGTTCGACGTTGTCGGGGAGGATGAAGTCCAGGATCGACAGGTCATGCGGGGCGAGGTCCCACATCACGTCGATGTCCTTCTGCACGAGCCCGAGGTTGATGCGGACCGAGTCGACGAAGTGGATCTCGCCGAGTTCGCCGGAGCGGACCAGCTCCCGGATGCGGGCCACGGCGGGTGTGTAGCAGTAGGTGTGGTCGCACATGAGCGTGAGACCACGCTCCTCCGCCTCGGTCACCAGGCGCATCCCGTCGGCGTAGGTCGCCGCGAGCGGCTTCTCCACGAGGACGTGCTTGCCGGCGCGCAGGGCGGCGAGGGCGATGTCGAGGTGGGTTCCGGCGGGCGTGGCCACGGCCACGGCGGCGACGGAGGGGTCGGCGAGGACGGCCGCGTAGTCCGCGGTGGCCTGGACCGTCGAGTACCCGCCGAGGACCCTCTGGGCCCGGTCCACGTCGAGGTCGCAGAGCCAGCGCAGCCGGAACCGGTCACTGGCCTGGAAGTTGCGTACGAGGTTGGGACCCCAGTAGCCGGCCCCGACGACCGCGACCCCCAACGGCTCCTTGGTCTGCGTCACTTGGCTCCTCTTGTTTCGGTCCATCAGTAGGCCCCCGTTCCCCGCACCACCGCAGACCCGGTGCGCACCAAGATCGACAGGTCGAGGCTCATCGACCAGTTGTCCACGTATCCGAGATCGAGCCGGACCGCCTCGTCCCAGGGCAGGTCGGAGCGTCCGCTGACCTGCCACAGTCCGGTGAGGCCGGGCTTCACCAGCAGTCGGCGCTTGATGTCCGGCGTGTACTCCTCCACTTCCTGGGGCAGCGGAGGGCGCGGGCCGACGAGCGACATCTGCCCCATGACCACGTTGATCAGCTGGGGCAGTTCGTCGAGCGAGCTGCGCCGCAGGAACGATCCGAAGCGAGTGATCCGCGGATCTTCCTTCACTTTGAACAGCAGACCGTCGCTGTTCTGGTTGAGGTGCTCCAGCTCCGCCCGCAGGGCCTCCGAGTCGGGCCGCATCGTGCGGAACTTCAGCATGGTGAAGTGGTCGCCGTAGCGGCCCACCCGCTGCTGCCGGAACAGCGCGGGTCCGGAGCTGTCCAGCCGGACGATCAGGGCGATCAGCAGCAGGGGCACCGCGAGGAGGGCCAGGAGCAGGGCCGCCAGCGAGCGGTCCAGCAGTTCCTTGGGCAGGCGGGAGAACCGGGAGAGGTTCGGCGGGTGGATCCGCACCAGCGGCACCCCGTTGGTGGTCCGCACCGCGAGCCGGGCCGCGGACACGTCCGTCAGCACGGGGGCCAGCAGGAAGTCGACGCCCTGCACGGCCGCCGTCCAGGACATCCGGCGCAGGACGGAGGCGTCGAACTCGGGCGCGGGCAGCACCACCACGGTGCTGATGCCCAGGGCCCGGACGACGTCGTTCATGCCGCCGACACCGCCGAGGACGGGGAGCCCCAGCCTGCGGATCTCCGTGGCGTTCTCCGGATCGCTCAGGCAGACACCGGCGGCCTGGAGTTCCTGGGCGCCGCCGCGCCGCAGCACGGAGACCATGTCCACGATGCCGCTCGACGGGCCGACCAGGAGCGTTGCGCTGCGGTCCCGGTTGCGGGCCCATCTTCGGTGCAGTCTGCGGCGCAGCGTGTAGCGCAGGGGCACGGCGATCGCCGCGGCCGGCACCGCGGCCATGATCATGTCATGGAGGAGCCCCGAATCGTGTGCGAACAGCCAGTGAACGACCGCGGCCAGCGCCGGCAGCGCGACGGCCCCGCGAAGCACCCGTCGGTACTCCTCGGTCCCCAGACCCAGCGTGCTGCGGTCGTAGGAACGGTGGGCCAGCATGGCCACGATCCAGGTCGGAGGCAGCACCAGGGCCACCGCCCAACGGCCGTACGCCGCGTGGATCAGGAAGGCCGCGGCAACGGCCGCCAGGCCGTCCGCGACCAAGAGGACGATGCGGTACTTGCGTTCCCCACGTCTTCGACGGGCTTGTGGATTCCTGTGTTCCACAAGCGGATGCTCATGCGTGACCTCAATGGTCATGCTCCCCCCACCACATGCGCGGCTCCACCCCTGACCGAAGTGCCCTCGACACGGCGGCACCGGAAAGCGAGGGAGGCTTCGGCGGTTCCCCAACCGCCTCATGCCCCCAGCATGCTGGCAACTGACTGTTCAATGATGTTCAGAAAGCCGAACCTGACATGCAGTCAAGAACAAGTTCCCCACCCAAACCGGTCCGGCGGTCGTCAATCTAGACCACGCGGCGCAGTCTCGGGAACAGTTGGACGAAACACATGTCGCAATAGTGACACCGACGGCATACTGCCCCCGTGACGAGCATCGTGATCCCGGCCCACAATGAGGCCCGAGTCATCGCCCGCCTCCTCGATTCACTGTTGGCTGATTCCTCACCCGAGGACGACACCGACATCGTGGTCGTATGCAACGGGTGCACGGACGAAACCGCGCGGATCGCCGCCGACCGCGGCCCACGCGTGCGGGTGGTGGAGATACCCGTGCCGTCCAAGCACGCGGCGCTGCGGGCGGGTGACGATCACGCGCGCGGCTTCCCGCGCCTCTACGTGGACGCCGATGTCGTGATCACCGATGCGGATGTACGGGCGCTCACCGAGCCCTTGGACGACGCGGCGTCCGGCATCCTCGCCACCGCCCCCGAACGGCACATTCCGCTGGAAGGCTGCGCCTGGCGGGTGCGCGCCTACTACCGGGTCTGGCAGCGGCTGCCCGCCGTTCGGGAGGGCCTCTTCGGCCGGGGTGTCATCGCGGTCTCCAAGGCCGGGCACACCCGGATCGCCGAGCTGCCGCCACTGATGGCGGACGACCTGGCCGCGTCCCTGGCGTTCGCCCCGAAGGAGCGGCTGGTGGTCGACGCGGCCCGTGTCGTGGTCCACCCACCGCGCACCTGGCCGGATTTGATCAAGCGGCGGATCCGCGCCATGGTCTCCACGGCCCAGGTCGAACAACAGCACAAGAGCCCGGACGAGGCCTCGGCGCGCACCGGCAAGGCCGATCTGATCGCCCTGCTGCGCGAGGACCCGAAGCTCCTGCCGGGTGTCGTGGTCTTCGTCGCGGCGGCGGTCGCCTCCCGGCGCAGGGCCCGAAAGGCCATCCGGGCACAGGACTTCGGCACCTGGCTACGGGACGAGAGCAGCCGGCAGAACTGAACGCACCGCACCTGGAGTACTGGCTTTGTACCTCACCGACCGCTCCGCGCCCGTGAAGGCGGACACCGATCCCGCCCGAAGACGCGACCTGCGGCCCCGGGTCGCCCCGGTCGTGCTCGTGCTGGGCACGGTCAGCCTGATCACCGACATCTCCTCGGAGATGGTCACCGCGGTCCTGCCGCTCTACCTCGTCACCACCCTCGGCTTCAGCCCGCTGGGCTTCGGCACGCTCGACGGTGTCTACAACGGCGTCAGCGCCCTGGTGCAGCTGACCGGCGGCCATCTCGCCGACCGCATACGCAACCACAAGCTGCTGGCCGGCCTCGGCTACGGGCTGTCCGCGCTGTGCAAGCCGCTGCTCCTGATAGCCGGCAGCATCGGCACGCTCGGTACGGTCCTCGCCCTGGACCGCACCGGCAAGGGCCTGCGCACCGCCCCGCGCGACGCGATGATCTCCCTGTCCACGTCGGCCGACAAGCAGGGCCGGGCCTTCGGCGTGCACCGCGCGATGGACACCACCGGCGCCATGCTCGGGCCCCTGACGGCCTTCCTCATCCTGCGCGCGGCGGCAGACGGCTACGACGCGGTGTTCGGCGTGAGCACGTGCGTGGCCGTGCTGGGCGTGGTCGTACTGGTGCTGTTCGTGCCGGGGAGGGCGCAGGGTGCGGCAGGTGTGCCGAGTGCTGCTCAGACCGCACGGCCGGACCAGGCAAGCACAGCGGACGGCGCGCAGACCCCGGGCTCGGAACCTGCCGACGTGCCGCCCGGCAAACCCCCCGTCCGCCTCCGCGAGGCGCTCGCGCTGTTGCGGCTGCCGCGACTCCGTGCGCTGGCCGGTTGTGCCGCGCTGCTGGGGCTGACCACCGTCAGCGACGCCTTCGTCTATCTGTTGCTGCAACGGCGTGCGGGCATCGGCGAGGAGTGGTTCCCGCTGCTGCCGCTGGGCACCGCTGTCGTGTTCCTGCTGCTGGCCGTGCCCGTCGGCGCGCTGGCCGACCGGGTCGGGCGCCGCACCGTGTTCCTCACCGGGCACGCGGTTCTGCTCGCCGCCTACGCCCTGCTGCTCTGGGCTCCGGACACCCCGGCTCTGCCCCCTCTCGTGCTCGCCCTGCACGGCACGTTCTACGCGGCCACCGACGGCGTACTCCCGGCCGCTCTCGCCGGCATCGTGCCCGAGCGGCTGCGCGCCAGCGGCCTCGCCATCGTCGGCACCAGTCAGGCGCTGGCCCGGTTCTGCTGCTCGCTGGCCTTCGGCGCCGCCTGGACGGCGTGGGGAGACGGCCCGGCGCTGGCAGGATCGGCGGTCGGCCTGCTGTGCTGCGCGGCCGTTGCCGGCTTCGTGCTGCGGCCGGCCGGAGAGACCCGATGACCACCACAGCCACAAGGATCCAGATGACACCGCTCCGCCGCCGCCTGATCGTCCTCGTCACGGCGGTGCTGCTGCTCGCGGGCGTGGGCACCGCCGTGGTCCTGCACGCCGAGGCCCGCGCGGACCGGGCGAACCAGGCGCAGGCGGGCGGCCCCACCGTCGGCGCGGGCAGGCTGACGCTCGACCAGAAGAGCCGCCTGACCTTCGTCAACGGCGCCGCGGGCCCGCACCGCACCGCGGTCGCCTCGGTCCCGTCGGCCGATCCGCACGGCAAGCGGATCGCCTCGGACCTGAAGTGCGCGCGCTTCTACGCGGCGGCCGGCACGGGCGTCTGCCTCCAGTCCACCACCGGCGTCCTCAAGCAGAGCAACCGTGCCCTGCTGCTGGACGCGAACCTCCGCACCAAGCACACGTACCCGCTCGCGGGCACCCCCAGCCGGGCCCGGGTCTCGCCGAGCGGCCGCCTCGTCGCCTGGACGGTGTTCGTCTCCGGCGAGTCCTACTCGTCCGCCTTCTTCTCGACCCGGACCTCGATCCTGGACACCCGCACCATGAAGCTGATCCCCAGCCTGGAGACGTTCTCCGTCATCAAGGACGGCAAGCCCTACCACGCCTCGGACATCAACTTCTGGGGCGTCACCTTCGCCTCCGACGACGACACGTTCTACGCCACCCTCAACACCGCCGACAAGACCTATCTGGTCCGTGGTTCGCTCTCCCAGCGCAAGGTCACCACCCTGGTCGAGAACGTGGAGTGTCCCTCACTCTCCCCGGACGAGACCCGGGTCGCCTTCAAGAAGCGGGTGTTGTCCCGCACCGACCTCTGGCACGAGTACGTCCTCGACCTGCGCACCCTCAAGGAGACGCCGCTGGCCGAACGCCACAGCGTCGACGACCAGGCCACCTGGCTCGACGACCACACCGTCGCCTACGCCCTCCCCACCCAGGGCAAGGTCGGCAGCAGCGACCTGTGGAGTGTCCCGGCCGACGGCACCGGCAGCCCGCGTCTGCTGATCGCCGGGGCGACTTCTCCGGCGCCGCTCTAGGGGCGGGTGGGACCGGGCGGCAGATGGACCGTCATGATCAGGCGGCAGGGTTCGGTGCCGGAGCCGCGGTAGGTGTGCGGGGTGTCGCCGTCGAACGTGGCGGTCTGTCCGGCTTCCACGGTGTGTTCGGTGTAATACCTCAGTGACGTTCAGCGCCGCACCGGCCCGTGAGGCGTCAGAGCTTACGGGCGCCTTCCCCTGTGCAGAGGCGGTGGAGGAAAGGGTCGACGAGGAAGTGGGGGCCATGCAGGCGATGACCGTGGGTGAGCGTGAGATCCGCGAGGCCGTGACGATGAAGGAGGCCGTCGACGCCGTACGCCGGGCCTTCGTCGATCTCGCCGGCGGGGAGTTCGAGATGCCGCACCGCACCGCACTGCGGGACGGGCAGTTCCTGGCGATGTCGGCTCATCACCGGTCGACGGCCTCCGCCATGTTCAAGGCGCTGAGCGTGAACTTCGAGCGCAGGCCCGCCATCACGGGCACCGTGGTCTGGAGCGAGACCGGCCGGCCGGATCAGCTCGTCGCCGACGCCGGTGCGGTGACGGCCCTGCGCACGGGTGCGGTCGTCGGCGTCGCCACCGACCTCCTCGCTCCGCCCGAGGCCGGGCGGCTCACCCTGATCGGCGCCGGCGGACAGGCCCTCGACCAGGTCCGCGCCGTCCATACGGTCCGGCCCCTGCGTCAGTTGACGGCGGTGGCCACCGACCTGCGCCGCGCACAGGACCTCGTCGAAAGGCTGGCACCCGAACTGGCGGGGGTGGACCTGCGCGCCACGACCGACGTGGTGTCGGCGGTCGAACAGGCCGAGATCGTCTGCTGCGCCACCAACGCGACCAGCCCGCTCTTCCCCGCGTCGACGCTGCCCGCCCGGGTGCATGTCAACGCCATCGGCGCGTACCGCCCCACCATGCGCGAGCTGCCCGACGAACTGCTCGCGGGCAGCACCGTCTTCGTCGACGAACTGTCCGCGGTCCTGGAGGAGTCCGGGGAGATCATCCACGCGCTCGAAGCCGGGGCCATCACCCGGGACTCCCTCGTGGAGCTCGGCACCGCGCTGACCGCCCCCACCGTCGACCACGGCGAACGCACCGTGTTCAAGTCCGTCGGTGTCGCCGTGCAGGACTGGGCCATCGCCCGCCTCCTGGCCGACAGATTCCTGCACCGCGCCCAGGAAGGGTGAATCCGGCCCTGCGGTCAGCCCTTCTTGCCCGGCGCCGGTGCGGTGGGGCCTGCCGGGCCGGTGCGCAGCATGGCCTGGTAGAGGGCGTCGTGTTGAGGTGAGGCGGGCAGGGGGCCGCGGGCCGGTGTCTCGAAGGACTGGGTCAACAGGGCGGCGACACGGCGCCAGGCGTCGGGGGCGGCATCGCCGGTGGCGTTGACGACACCGGCGTTGGCCATGTGCAGCAACACCAGGTCCGAGGGGTCGAAGTCCTCGCGCAACCGGCCGGTCTCCTTGGCACGGCCGATGAGCCGCACCATCCCCTCGTAGGCCTCGTTGCGCCGCTGCTCCAGAGCCTTGGCGCCGGGGAACACGGTGGTGAGCACGTCGGCGAAGCCGAAGTCGGCGGCCTGCATCGCGCAGGCGGCCTCGATGTAGCCGACGAACCCGTGCCAGGGGTCGGGATCGTCCAGGGCGACGGTGACCGCCTGCGCGTAGGCGTCCATCCGGTCGGCGAAGACGGCGTCGACCAGCTCCTCCTTGGTGGGGAAGCGGCGGAACATGGTGGCGATCCCGACGCCGGCCTCGCGGGCCACGGACGCCATGGACGCGCCCAGTCCGTCGCGAGCGAACACCTTGCGCGCGGCGGCGACGATCCGCTCCCGGTTGCGCTCGGCGTCACTGCGCAGCGGCTGGGGAGCGGGGGCGTCGGGGTGCTGGGCGCCAGGTGTCATGCGCGTCACTCTACCAATCGGAGATCCTTATCCACTTTCGGTGCCGGTCCGGCTCCGGCACATCAGAGAGGCCTGTCCGGATCACCGAAGGGGGTTCGGCCTGCCCCTATGCGTCACTTCCCTCGCACGCCGTCCGGGGTGATGGCGCGGACCTGGGCCTCCGGATCGCCGGTGAAGTCGACCGTGTGGATCTCGGGGTCGGTCAGGCCGGTGACGCATTCGGTCGCGGCGCCGGGACGGGCGGTCGCGATCGCCTTCGCGCCGCGGGCAGCGACGAGCCGGACGACCGGCGCGCCGACTCCGCCGGTGGCACCCGAGATCAACACCGTCTCCCCCACGGCCGGGGACACCGCGTTCAGGCTGTCCGGAGCGGCCGTCCCGGCCACACCGGGAGCGCCCACGTCCACCACCGTCAGCCGCGCGGGATCAGAACTGTTTCTGGGGATCCGAACCGACCTCCATGGAGATCGACGGCGAGACCGTGAGCGTCTGCCGCGAGGAGGTCGTCGCGAGCCTCGCGTTCATCAACTCCCTGACCAAGGCGCAGCAGAAGGTCGCCATCGAATCCTCGACCAAGTCGAACGAGTCGATGAAGGCCGGCGCGTTCTCCGACAACGCGGTCCAGGAGTACACGGGCATCCGCGGAACCGCCCTCACCGGCACCCAGAAGACCAAGCTCCTCGGCACCGTGGAGGCCTTCGTCTCGCGCGCCGAGGCGGATGCGGCCGAGGTGAGGCTGTCCGAGGTCCGCAAGCACCTGAACGACACCTATGTGACCTGGGCCGGCGGCACCGGCGACGACGACGCCTTGTACGTCCGCGTACACAGCCCGGTGGTGTGGGTCGAGGTGGACTGCCAGTCGCCCGGTCCGCTCGCGGGCGCGTACGGCGCGACGCGGGACGACGGCCCGACGCAGAAGCACGTGCACTCCATCATCCGGACCCCGAACGGCAACGACTACGGAAAGGAACTCCTCAGGCAGCACTACCTGACGTCGCCTCATCACCGGTGACACGGACGGAGTGACAAGGGGCGCGAACGGGGTGAGCTTCGACACATCGGAGGTCTGTGGCCTCTACAGCCGCCCCACTCGCCCCGTGTTGCGTATCGCGCACTGTTCCCGCTGTCCAGACACGAGTCACCACCTATCTGACGTCCCATCACATCACCCTGGAACAACGGGAGAAGGGCTGGTCACCTACTTATCGGTAAGTGCGGACGGCCGCTTGGCAAGACCTCGTACGTCACTTGAGCCTCTAGTGTGGTGCCAGCCCCTTTCCGGGCCCCTCACCCCCACACAGCGGGCACGACTGCCGCCCGCCACCATCGAGAACAGGCGGCTGAGGCAATGAAGCCACTTCGCCCAGAAGATCCCGAACAGCTGGGTCCCTACCGGCTCGTGGCTCGGCTCGGAGCAGGCGGCATGGGCCGGGTCTATCTGGCGGCCTCGGCGGACGGCCGCACCGTCGCGGTGAAAGCCATCCGTCCCGAGATGGCGGAGGACAAGAACTTCCGCATCCGGTTCCGGCGCGAAGTGGCGGCCGCGGCCGCGGTCGGCGGCGTCTTCACGGCACCCGTGGTGGACGCCGCGCCGGACGCGGAGACACCCTGGCTCGCCACCGCCTACATACCCGGCCCCACGCTGGCCGAGGCCGTCGCCGAGCACGGTCCGCTGCCGGTGGAGTCGGTCCTCGCCCTCGGCGCGGGCATGGCGGAGGCGCTGATCGCGGTGCATGCCGAGGGGCTCGTGCACCGCGACCTCAAACCCTCCAACGTGCTGCTCGCCGCGGACGGCCCGCGCGTCATCGACTTCGGCATCGTGCGCGCCCGTGACGGCTATCAACTCACCGGCACCGGCGGCCTGTTCGGCTCCCTGGAGTACATGTGTCCCGAGCAGGCGACCGGCGAACCCATGGGGCCGGAAGGAGATGTCTTCTGCCTCGGCTCGGTGCTGGCGTTCGCCGCGTGCGGACGCCCTCCGTTCAGCGGTGCCGCGGCGGCCACCCTCCTCTACCAGGTGGTGCACGGCTCATCGGACCTGGCCGGGGTACCCGAGCCCCTCGACAAGATCATCAGCCTCTGTCTGGCCAAGGACCCGGCCCTTCGCATCACTCCCGACCGGCTGTCCGCGGCCTGCGCTCCCGGGGGCGTGGAACAACTGTTCACGGGGGACTGGCTGCCCGCGCCCGTGGCAGCCGCCCTCGTCGGGTACGAGGCCGCCGTCATGGATGTCGACCTCCTCCCCCGGCCCCAGGCCCCCGCGCGATCCTCCGACGACGCACCCGACCCGGTGCTGTCCACGACCGGCCGACAGGGGTCGGCCTGTGCGACGGCGACACGGCCTCAGCACGGCCCGATCGCCGCCCACGGCACGGGCGGAGGGGACGGAACGCACAGTGCCGACCTGGCCGGGGGCATCACCGAATGGAGGGCCGACGAAACCGGTGGCACAGGACTCGCCACCGAGCCGCCCGAACGGGACTCCTTCCCCCGGCCGACGCCACCGGAGAGATCGGCGCCCGAACATGCCACGGCACCCGTGCACCGCCGCGCCCGCCCCGGCATGTCCCGACGCGCGCTCCTTGCCGCGGCCGTGGGGACGGCGGTCGTCGGAGGTACGGTCCTCCTCGCTGCCCGGCGGACGACCCGCGCACGCCCGGCGCGGCCCCTCGGCCAGGCCCCCGAGCCCACCTGGGTCTACCGCGGTGACCCACTGCTGCAGACCCCGGCCGTCTTCAACGCCGGCACGGCTCTGCTGAAGGGCCGGCCGGGCAACATGATCTGCCTCGACCTCAAGAACGGCTCCCGGCCCAAGTGGGTCTATCCCGGCATCAGCCTCTCGCCCACTCCGGTGCTGCTGACCTCCGGCTCCGCCGTCGCGCTCGGTACCGGCGCCACGGTGATCGGCGTCGATCCGGCCAGCGGGGCCGAGCACTTCGCCCTCAATTTCGGTCAGGACTTCCAGTTCGACCAACTGCTCGGCAGCTACGGCGACTTCGCCGTCTCCGTCCTCGGCACCCATCTGCAGCGCCGGTCGGCGGAACAGGGCGTCGCGACCTCCACCAACGCGGTCTTCGGCGTCGACCTCCAGGCCCGCCAGGCGATCGTCATCCCGATCAGCCCGGAAGACATCGGTGTCCCCCTTCAACCGGTCGTCACGACCGAATACTTCGTCTACGCCGACGGACTGCGCAACGTCTCGGTGCGCAACACCCAGGACGGCGGCAGCCTGCGCTGGCGGCACCACGTCGGCTACGACCTGCGGCCCGGACTCGCCGTACTCGGCCGGACGGTCTTCGCGATCGGCTCCGAACTCATCGCCCTGGAGCTGAGCACCGGCAAGCTCCGCTGGCGGGCGAAGCCCCAGCACGGCCTGTTCGCATCCCTCGGAGCGGGCGGCGACACCGTCTACGCCACCGGCAACGACCCCTCCGGCGTCTACGCCTTCAACGCGGCGAACGGCTCCCGGCGCTGGTTCTGCGAGACACCACGCCTCAACATCGACAACCCGATCGCCGTCGGAGGGCACACCATCTACGTCCCGGCCCTGGAGAACAAGAACGGCTTCTTCGCCATCGACGCCGCCACCGGCCGCCTGCTCTGGAACTTCACCGACGGCCGTGAGACCGGCGTCAACGACTGGCAGCTCTCCTGCGACGGAGCCGGACACCTGGTGGCCCAGCACTACGACCGCGCCTACGGACTGCCGGCCGCCTGACCGGGGTCCGTCACAAAGCCATCCCCCGGCAACCAGGGTGCCCACTCAACTCCCTTTCCTCAACTCTTACTTCACATCTTGACGTAAGTGGTCCGCACCTTTAGTTTCTCCGGGCGACCCCACCCCCGTGCATGCACTCGTCCGTTCACAAGGCGAACACGGCACGCGTGCACCACCCCCCACGAAAGGCCGCCCCGCCATGGCCAGATCCAGACCCTTGCGCACCATCCCCGCCTACGCCGGCAACACCACCTGGCACGGCTGACGTTCTGGTCCGCCGACGGCGACCGCCCCTGCACCGGCGGCCCCGCCGACAGCTGCTCCGGCGTCAGCCGGTCGGACCGGGACTACCCGCGCGTCTTCGCCGCCTGCACCGGCTGATTCCGCCGGCCGACCGCATCGGCCGAACTCCCGCTTCCGGCAAGGAGGACCCATGCCTTCCCTACCCCACCGCGGCAGATCCGCCGCGGCCGCCCTGGTGGCCGTCACGGCCGCGTCCGTGCTCACCGGCGCGCCCGCACGGGCCGCGACCTCCGCCCTGCCCACGGGCTTCGCCACCGTCATGAACGCCGCGAGCGGCAGATGTCTCGACGCCAAGGCGGCCGCCACCGCCAACGGCACCGTCGTGCAGCAGTACACGTGCAACGGCACCACGGCACAGCAGTGGAGCTTCACCGCCACCAGTGACGGATACGTGCGGATCAACAACGGCAACGACACCAACCAGGTCGTGGACGTCGCCGACGTCTCCACCGCCGACAACGCGCAGGTCCACCTGTGGAGTTACGGCGGCGGCACCAACCAGCAGTGGCTGCCGGTGGACGACGGCGGGGGCGCCTACCACTTCGTCAACCGCAACAGCGGCAAGTGTCTGGACGATCCCGGCGCGTCGACCGCCGACAGCGTGCAGTTCGTGCAGTACACCTGCAACGGCACCGCGGCCCAGCGCTTCCAGGTGGTCCCCGTGACCCAGTCGGCCGCCAACCCCGACCTCGGCCCGAACGTCGTCGTCTTCGACCCGTCCATGTCCTCGTCGACGATCCAGAGCAAGCTGAACACCGTCTTCCGGCAGCAGGAGACCAACCAGTTCGGCTCCCAGCGCTACGCCGCGCTGTTCAAGCCCGGCGCCTACAGCACCGACGTCAACGTCGGCTTCTACACCCAGGTGTTGGGCCTCGGTCTGACGCCGGACGCGGTGACGATCAACGGAGCGGTGCACGCCGAGGCGGACTGGTTCCAGGGCAACGCCACCCAGAACTTCTGGCGCGGCGCGGAGAACCTGTCGGTCAACCCGACCGGCGGCAGCGACCGTTGGGCGGTCTCGCAGGCGGCGCCGTACCGTCGCATGCATCTGCGCGGCAACCTCGCCCTGGACGACGGCGGTTGGTCCAGCGGCGGTCTCATCGCCGACAGCAGGATCGACGGCCAGGTCAACTCCGGTTCGCAGCAACAGTGGTTGACCCGCAACTCCCAGCTCGGCAGCTGGACCGGCTCCAACTGGAACATGGTCTTCGCCGGCAGCACGGGCGTCCCGGCCACCAGTTTCCCCAACCCGCCCTACACCACGGTCGCCCAGAGTCCGGTCTCCCGGGAGAAGCCGTTCCTGTACGTGGACGGATCCGGCGCCTACCAGGTGTTCGTGCCGTCCCTGCGCTCCAACTCCTCGGGCACCAGCTGGGCCGGCGGCGCCTCCGGCAGCTCGCTCTCGCTGAACAGCTTCTACGTCGTCAAGCCGGGCGCCACCGCCTCCCAGATCGACTCCGCGCTCGCCGCGGGCAAGAACCTCCTGGTCACTCCCGGCGTCTACCACCTCGACCAGACCCTGCAGATCAACCGCGCGGACACGGTGGTCCTCGGTCTGGGCCTGGCCACCTTCGTCCCCGACAACGGCATCACCGCGATGAAGGTCGCCGACGTCGACGGCGTCAAGATCGCAGGGCTGCTGTTCGACGCCGGCACCACCAACTCGCCCTCCCTGCTGGAGGTCGGGCCGACCGGCGCCTCCGCCTCCCACGCGGCCGACCCGACCTCCCTGCACGACGTGTACTTCCGCGTCGGCGGCGCGGGCGTCGGCAAGGCGACCACGAGTCTCGTCGTCAACAGCGACCACGTCATCGGCGACCACATGTGGATCTGGCGCGCCGACCACGGCAGCGGCGTCGGCTGGACCAGCAACACCGCGGACACCGGAATGATCGTCAACGGCGACGACGTCACCATGTACGGCCTGTTCGTGGAGCACTTCCAGAAGTACCAGACCGTCTGGAACGGCAACGCCGGCCGCACGTACTTCTTCCAGAACGAGATGCCCTACGACCCACCGAACCAGTCCGCCTGGATGAACGGCTCCACCCAGGGCTACGCCGCCTACAAGGTCGACGACTCGGTCACCAGCCACCAGGCCTACGGCCTCGGCAGCTACTGCTACTTCAACGTCGACCCGAGTGTCGTCGCCGCACGGGCGATCGAGGCGCCCAACACCTCGGGCGTCCGCTTCACCAGCATGGTGACGGTCTCCCTCGGCGGCACGGGCACCATCGGCCACGTCGTCGACAACACCGGAGGCCCGTCCAACTCCGGCACCAATGTCGCCAACCTGACCAGCTACCCGTAGGAGTTGACGTGCGCAACCGACTGCTCACTGCAAGAAGGCCCCGCAGCACGGCGCTCGCCGCCGCCCTCGGCGCGCTGGCCCTCGTCATGGCCCTCCCGGCCCAGGCGAGCGCCAACGTGCTGACGCTGCTGCCCCAGAACGCCGACGGCCTGGAACAGACCTTCTCCCCCGCCTACGACTACGACGGCGACGGCTGCTACGCCACCGCGGCCATCGGCGCCGACGGCACCATCAACCCCGGCCTGGCGCTCGGCGGCGACGTCAACGGCCACTGCCACGACTACGCCCAACTGGCCAACGCCAACACCTACTCACGCGAGAAGTGCGACAACGGCTGGTGCGCCGTGATGTACGCCAGCTACTTCGAGAAGGACCAGGCGACCCTCGGTCCGGCGGCCATCGGGCACCGGCACGACTGGGAGCACGTGGTCGTGTGGATCAGCGACAATCAGGTGCGGTACGTCTCGGTGTCCCAGCACAGCGGCTACCAGGTCGCGGCCGCCTCGGCCGTCCGCTTCGACGGCACCCATCCGAAGATCGTCTACCACAAGGACGGCGTCTCGACCCACGACTTCCGCTTCGCCAACACCAACGACGACCCCCCGGAGAACGCCACCGGCGGCTGGTTCTACCCGCGCCTGGTCGGCTGGAACGGCTATCCGGCCGGCTACCGCGACAAGCTCCTGAGCGCCGACTTCGGCGCGGCCACCATCAAGATCAAGGACGGCGACTTCGAGTACGCCCTCGCCCACTCCATGCCGTCGGGCCTCCCCTTCGACCCGAACGCCTGACACCGCTCGTCCGATGGACCTGGGGCCCGATCGACTCACCCCCGGTTGGTGTGCTGCCCGGTCCAACGGGTCTGCAGGTCAGCCCCAGGCCGTCGCAGGCACCAACCAGCTGTCCTGGCGGAACCGTGGGCCTGCTCCACGGCGTACGACGGCTTGTCGCGCGTCCCCAGGTCTGATTGGGTACGGCGGCCGGATACGCGAGGGGCGCGGCGGGCGGGAGGGAACAGGCAGCGTGCAGCCTACGGCGCAGCAGTACATCCAGGGGCCGCTACCCGAAGGGCTCGCACGAGCGATACGTGAGACCGCCGGTGACATCGCCACGGTATTGAAAAGCGCCTCCGACACGACCGTTCCCGTACCGGATTCGGAGTGGACGGTCGGTGAGGCGGCCGCCCATCTGGCACTGGCCAACGAGCTGATGGCCGACCTCGTGTCCGGGCACGCACGCCCCTACGGGGACGGCACGCCGCAGAGTCTGGCCGCCGCCAACGCACAGGCCCTCGCCGTGTTCGCGGAGCGCGGGGCACAGCCGCTGGCGTCGATGATCGCTGAGCAGGCCGCCGTGTTCCTCGACGCGGCCGATCGGGCCGCGAGCGACGAGAGCGCCGTCGGTCCCGCACTCGTCACACCGCTGGGTTCCATGGACCGGCACGTTCTCGCGTCCTACCTGCTGACGCACATGCTGGGCCATGGCTACGACCTCGCTCGCGCGCTGAACCGTCCGCACATGATCGACCGCGACCGTGTCGGGCTGTGCATGCCGTTCATGCTCTCGGTCATGCCGCGCGTCGTCGACACGGCGGCCATCGCCGGCCTGGCTGTCCGCTACACCGTCCGCCTCCGGGGCGGCGCGGCGTTCGGCGTCAGCCTGGACGACGGCGCCGTGCACGTGACCCCGGCGCCCCTGGAACGTCCGGACTGCACCATCCTGATCGAGCCCGTGACCTTCCTCCTGATCGCGCTGGGCCGTCGCAACCCGTGGCGGGCCATCGGACGGGGACAGGTCGTTGCCTGGGGACGCAGACCCTGGCTCGCGCCCCGCTTCCCGACCCTGTTCACCGCGCCCTGATCCTCCACCGGGCCACTGCCCGCTCGTACTCGATGTGCGGTGATAGCGTCCCGGCTGGAGACGCGGGCGCGTGTCTTCCCGGACGAGCTGTGCGACGTACCCGGCCCGCCAAGACGACGCACTTCGGGAGGCATCGTGTCCGGTGCGGGCGAACCAGGTGTCCGGAAGTTCAGCGCAGAGCCACTGGGCGTCGACTGGATTCACGGGTCGCCGTCGGCCAAGCACAACACCGACCCCGATCTTCAAGTGCACTGGTACGACGACCACACGGTGTTGCTGAGACAGAACAAGGCGATCAACTACGAGGCCCCGTTCCTCTACTTGTTGTTCGGGAATCGCGAGGCGGTCCTGATCGACACGGGCGCCACAGCGTCACCGGAGTTCTTTCCGGTGCGCCGGACTGTCGATGACCTTGTCGAGACCTGGCTGGCTCGCAACCCCCGCGACTCCTATGGCCTGCTCGTACTCCACACGCACTCGCACGGCGATCACGTCGCGGGCGACAGCCAGTTCCTGGACCGACCGGACACGATCGTGGTCGGTGGCGATCGGGATACGGCCTGGACGTACTTCGGGTTCGCCGACGACCCGGAGGCGGTGCGGCCCGTCGACCTCGGGGGGCGGGTGCTGGAAGCGCTCGCGACTCCGGGCCATGACGCTGCGGCCATCACCTTCTACGACCCGTGGACCGGATTCCTGCTGACCGGAGACACCGTCTACCGCGGACGGCTGTACATCGAGGACTGGTCGGCCTTCTCACGGACCATCGACCGGCTGATCGCGTTCGCCGGTCGCCGTGCCGTCACCCACGTACTGGGCTGCCACATCGAGATGACACGCCGGCCCGGCGTCGACTACCCGATCCGCACCACCTACCAGCCGGACGAACCCCCGCTGGAGATGACCCCGGCCCATCTGCACGCCGTGCGCGCGGCCCTGGACGAGGTCGGGCCTCAACCCGCTCGCCGCGCCTTCGCCGACTTCATCCTCTGGCCGACGCCCATGAGGAGCACGGGTGGAGCCGCGCCGATACGCTGAAGGCGCTCGGCAAAGCAGCATGCACTCAGCCGGAACTCCAGCGACCGCAGCACAGGAGGAATCGTGGCCGGTCAGTTTGAGGCGACAGCCGAGATCAACCGTCCCATCGAGGAAGTCTTCACGTTTCTCGCCGACGGCACGAACGACCCCAAGTTCAGCCCGAGGGTCCAGGCGATCACGAAGACTCCGGAGGGGCCGACGGCAGTCGGCACGGTCTTCACCAGCACGGTCAAGGACGCCGGCATGAAAACGGGCCGGAAGTTCCGGATCACCGAATTCGAGGCGCCCCACCGCATCCGCTGGGCGGAGACCTCGAAGAACGTCGTGACGGCGGGCGAGGGTGGCTATGACCTGGAGTCCACCGGTCCGGGCACGACCAGGGTGAGGATCTTCAACGTCCTCGAAGGCCACGGCATCGGAAAGCTGCTGGTGGGCTTCGCACTGGGTGCGGCGCGCAAGGACGCGCCCGCGTTCGGGCAGCGGATCAAGGCGGCGGTGGAGGCATCCTGAGGGACCGGTGCGGACCGCCGGCGCCACCTGCGCGCCGACGCCCCGCGCCGGGCCCCGCAGGGCTCAGCCCCCGCTCTTGCGCCGGAACGACCGCTGGCTCGCGGCCGGGCCGTGCGCGCCACGGATCTTGGAGGCATCCGTGTGTGCGGCACCCTCGGTCTGGCCACCGCGCTTGCGCGCGAGGGCCTCACGGAACTTGCGCTTGAGGTCGTACTGGCCGTCCTCGTCGGGCGTCAGAGGAGGACGCTCGGCGTCGGCGGCCGACTCCGGACTGTCTTGCGGTGAAGAATCGGCAGTCATGGTGACCTCCTGCGTTCGCACGGTTGAAGGCACAGCGTGTCATGCCGAACGCTGCAAGGACACTCGTATTCCCGGCGGCCGCGGGGACTGCATCCTTGCAGCCGGTGCCCTCGGACGTCGCGTGGGCGGGCCGAACGCTCCGACCCGCCCACCTTTGCTGCGATCTTGCTTCCTCCGGGGAATCGGGCGTGGTCAGGAGAGCTTGATCAGGGTGTAGTCGTCGCAGTACCCGGCCGCGGAGCCGGAGTTCTTGTAGCAATAGGCGCCGGCCGTGGTGGTGGAGGCACCCGTGGTGAAGAAGAGGGGCTGCTGGGTGTAGGACGTCGTCGAGCTCCGCAGATACGTTTCTGTACCGCCGAAGCTCTTCACACCGACCGCCACCTCCTCACCGGCGGTGGCCACCTTGGCCCAGCCGGCCAGCAGATAGGTACCGCTGGCGGTGAGGCCGCTCACCGTCTGGATGGCACCGCTGGCACTGACCCCGGTCTGCAGGGAGTGCGTGCCGGAGCGGGCGTTCGACGCGACCACGCTGGACGCCGTACCCGTGCTCTGGGTCCAGGGGGTCAACGCGCCCGTCTCGAAGCCCGGGTTGCTGACCGTGTTGGTCGCGGACGACAGGGCCTCCACCGCGAGGTCGTCGCAGTAGCCCGCCCCGCTGCCGCCGGAGTTCTTCCAGCAGTACACCGTGGCCGAGGTGCTGGAGGAACCGGTGGTGAACAGGACCGCCGCCTGGGTGTACGACGCCGTCGCCACGTTGGTGAACGTCTCCGTGCCGCCGTAGTTCTTGACGCCGATGGCGAGGGTCTCGCCCGCGTTCGCCACCTTGGCCCAACCGGTCAGCAGGTAGGTGGTGTTGGGGCTCAGGCCGGTCAGGGTCTGGTTGGCTCCGCTGCCGCTGGCCTGGGTGGTCAGCGCGTAGCTTCCGGTGCGGGCGCCCGCCGAGGTGACGGACGGGGCCGCACCGCTGTTGGTCCAGGGGCTCATCGCGCCCGACTCGAAGCCGGCATTGGAGACGAGGTTGCCGCCCGTGCCGTTGTAGGCGCCGATGTTGGGCGCGGCCGTCGCGGAGACCGTGTTGCCGAAGGCGTCCTTGCCGCCGTTGTCGCTGATGACCGTGCCGGTCCGGATCACCGGGGAGGACGGGTGGACCTGGTAGGCGTTCTTGCCGGTGTACGAGGAGGAGGTGTCCGCGTTGCCGGGGTCGCGGAACTCGGGGTCGGTCACCACCTTCGCCGAGTCGGTGGGCTCGGAGGACGGGTGGGTGCCGTAGAAGAGGTTGTTGGAGTAGACGGAACCGGAGCTGGTGGTGAAGTAGCCGCCGGTGCCGTAGTTGAAGACCGCGTTGTTGCGGAAGGAGAGGGTGCCGGTGACGCTCGATCCCCTGCGCGAGTACAGGATCGGGGTGTTCAGGCCGCTCTTGTTGACGTAGATGCTGTTGTTGTAGAAGAGCGGGACGGCGGCCGAACTGCCGCTCTGGTTGGGGATGTTGCCCACGAAGTGGAAGACGCCACTGCCGTGGGTCGGGGTGCCGGAGGCGGGGCAGCCGGAGTTGGTGCCGTCGTTCTCGCTGATGTTGTAGCGGACCACCGTGCCGTCGCTGGGGACGGTCGAGGTGGGTTCGTTGGCGATGGTGAAGGGGGGCATCACCAGCAGGAAGCCGCCGAGGTTCTGGTGGCTGTAGTTGTACTGGAACGTGGTGTTGTGGTTGCCCCAGTCGACGTCGTAGCCGGTGCCGTCGGCGCCGTTGATGTGGCAGTACACCTCGTTGTTCTGGACGACGGTGTTGGAGCTGCCGGACATCCAGATGCCGGCCGAGGCTCCGTTGCAGTACTGGCCGGAGGGCGGGCAGGTGTTCTTGGCGCCGCCGTAGCCGGCCTTGTTGCCGTCGATGAGGGCGCCGTCGTTCTTGACCACGAGGATGTCGTCGGCGCCGTCGTAGGTCATCGTGTTGCCCCGGATGACCGTGCCCGTCGTCAGGCCGGTGCCCTGGCCGTCGGCGTCCGGGGTGACGGCGACCGCGATGCGGTCCACATGGTCGAAGGTGTTGTTCTCGACCACCACGTCGTCCCAGGTGGAGACCGGGGTGGTGTGGTCGGTCTGGACGCCGACGCCCGCGTTGGTGGAGTACCAACCACCGCCGTAGCCCGTGATGTTGTGGATGTTCATGTCGTGCACCCGGATGTGGTGCAGGACGCCGCCGGAGCTGTTCTCGGCGAGGACGCCGGAGCGGTAGGCGGGCGAGGAGGCGGCGTTGGTGAGGTCCAGGCCGCCGATCTCCCAGTACTGCTGGTTGAGCAGGTGGATGACGGGGCCGGTGGCGCCGTTCGCGTCGATGACCGGCTTGGCGCCGGTGCCGTACGCCCCCATGGTGATGGGGCTGCCGGAGGCGCCCGAGCCACCCGGGGTGAGCTGGCCGGTGCAGGTGGTGCCGGCGGCGAAGAGGATGCTGTCGCCCGAGGCGAAGGTGGTGCTGTTGACGCTGCTGACGGAGTTCCAGGGGCTGGCCTGGGTGCCGCTGCCGTTCGTGGAGGCCGAGCAGTTGACGTAGTACGTCGTGCCAGCGGCCAGGGCGGTATGGGCCGGGAGGAGGAGGGCGCCCGCCAGCGTGGCGAGCAGGGTGAGGATGCGGGACGCCCGGACTCCCGGGCGGTCCGATCTGCGACGCTTCATTGCGGCGCTCCTTGCTGGGTGAAGGTGTCCGCCGCGCCGCGGGATGCGACGCGGGGCTTCCTGCACCGGGCGGGCCGACCGAAGCGGACCCGCCCGGGACTCTGGGGGGGGGAGGGGCTGCCTCAGCGCGGCGGGAGCGATGCCAGGAGGGACGTCTCGAAGACGGAGGCGTGGCGCATGCCCGTGGGCAGAGCCAGGGAGACGGGCTCCCAGTCCACGCCGTCCTTGCTGCGGGCCGCGCCGTACCTCCCTTCGAGGAAGTGGTCGAAGATCATGACCAGTTCGTCTCCGCGGCGGAAGAGCGACGGTCCTTCCACGACCGAGGGAGTGACCGGCCCGAGGGCGGACGTGTGCGGACCGCCGGGGGTGTCGAAGGTGATCAGGTGGATGTCCTTGTGCGCGGTGGCGAGGTCGTTGGTGCCGCGCTCGTCCTTGTAGGCCATGAGGAATCCGCCGTCGTCCAGCTCCTGCACCGTGGCGTCGATGACCGAGTGGCCGGGGTCGAAGAAGACGTCCGGGGCCGAGAACGTGCTGAAGTCCTCGGTGGTGCAGTGCCAGATGCGGTGGTCCTGGCCGACGTGCTCGAAGTCGCGGCCCTCGGCCGTGCCCCCGGCCTCGACGACCGACGACCAGATGAGGTGGTACAGCCCGGTCCCGCGGTCCAGGAAGAACTCCGGGGCCCAGGCGTTCTGGGCGCCCTCCACACCGGCCATGACCGGGAGGAGTTCCTGGGCCGACCAGTTGAGGAGGTCGGCCGAGGTGGCGTGGACGATGAGGGGGCTCGTCCAGCCGTCGGTGGCCAGCAGATGGAACAGGCCGTCGGGGCCCACCCCGATGAAGGGATCGCGCAGTCTGCCGGTGCCGACGGTTCCCCGCAGGACGGGCCTGCCGCCGTTCACGGGCACGAACGCGTGGCCGTCGTCGCTGTGGGCGAGGTGCAGTGCCTCGTCGGCGTTGGTGAAGTAGGAGACCACGTACATCGTGGGAGTTCCTTCCGGGGGCGTCGGGGCAGGGGGCAGCCCCCGACGGTGAGGGCGTCGAGTGTCTGGGGGGCGCGGCTCAACCGGCCGGAGTGGGTCAGGACTTGACCGCGCCGGCGGACATGCCGGCCACCACCTGGCGCTGGAAGAAGACGAAGATGATCAGCAGCGGCAGCACGCCGAGCAGGGCCGCCGGGAACAGGGTGGTCGGCTGCACGGTGTGCGGGTCGATGAAGGAGTACGCGTTCACCATGACGGTCCGCTTGTCGGGGTCCTGCAGGAAGACCAGCGGAACCAGCAGGTCGTTCCAGATCTGCAGGGAGACGAAGGTCAGCAGCGTGCTGGTGACCGGGCGCAGCAGCGGCAGGATGACCGTGAAGAACGTACGGAAGGCGCCGCAGCCGTCGAGTGCCGCCGCCTCCTCCAGGTCCGCCGGGATGGAGCGGATGAAGCTGGTGTAGAAGAACACGGCGACCGGGAGGTTCAGGGCCGTGTAGATGAGGATGACGCCGGCGTAGTTGTCCAGCAGGTTCAGGTCGCGCATCAGCAGGTACAGCGGTGCCACCACGACGAACACGGGCACGGACGTGCCCAGGATGAACAGCCGGTACACCGCGGTCGACCAGTGCTGGGTGATGCGGGCGAGCGGATAGGCGGCGAGCGAGCCGATCACCGTGACGGCCACGCACGAAAGGCCGGTGACGAGCAGGGTGTTGAGGGTGCTGCGCCCGTAGTGGATCTGGCTGAAGGCGGTGGAGAAGTTCTTCAGGGTCAGGGAGTGCGGGATGCCCAGCGGGGAGCTGGCCACGTCCGCCGCGGTACGCAGCGAGGTGACGACCGTGAAGACGAAGGGCAGGACGAACAGCAGTGTGCCCAGGCAGAGCAGGACGGTGCCGAGGCCGCCGGTCAGGCGGCGCAGCCGGCCGCGGGACGCCGTGGATGTCGTACGACTGCCGGGGAGGCGGGTGGCGGGCCGGGGACCGGAGAGCGACGGGATGTCCGGCGCGGTGGTGTCTGAAGTCATGGTGGCGATCCGTCAGATTCCGTGAGAGGCCGTCAGATACGTCGCTCGCGCAGCCGGAGCAGGGAGGAGGTGGCGCTGGACAGGACGACCACGGTCACCAGGAGGACGACCGACAGCGCGACGCCGTAGGCGAACTTCCCGCCGCCGAAGACGTTCCGGTAGACCAGCAGGGTCAGGGTGTCCGTGGACCCGGCCGGGCCGCCGTTGGTCAGTACGAGGGGGAACTCGAAGACCTTCAGCGAGCCGATCAGGCTCAGCGTCACGTTGACGGTGAGCGCGGGGGCGAGCAGCGGCCATTCGATGCTGACGAAGCGCCGCCAGCCGCTCGCGCCGTCCAGCGCGGCCGCCTCCAGGAGTTCGGTCGGCATGCTCATGTAGCTGGCGAGGAAGATCGCGCAGGAGTAGCCGGTGAACATCCAGATGTTGACGGCGGCCACCGAGTACAGCGCGGTGGAGGTGTCGCCGAGCCAGACGTGGTTCAGGCCGTGCAACCCGACCAGGTCGAGGAGCGCGTTGATGCCGCCGGTCGGGGCGAACAGGTACGACCAGATGAAGGCGGCCATCACCGGCGAGATCAGCGTCGGCGTCAGCAGGACGACGCTGAGCGCCTTGCGGACGCCGGGGCGGCGGAACAGCATGCTCGCGAAGAGCAGCCCGAGGCCGTTCTGCACGACCACGACGACCGCCGCGTACAGCACGGTGTGCCACAGGGCCGCGGAGACGGCCGAGTCGTCGGCCATGGCGCGGTACTGCTGGGTGCCGACGAAGTGGGAGATCGGACCGCCCAGGCTGTCGGTCATGCTCAGATAGACGCCGCGGGCCAGCGGATACAGCATGAAGGCGCCGTACACGACGATCGCCGGAAGCAGGAAGGCGGCCATGGTGGCGCGCCGTCGATGGAACACGAGGGTCCTCCTCTTCCCCGGATGGCCGTGGCGGGGGCGGCCAGGAGCCGTCCTCCCGCCCCCGCCACGGCAGACCAGGGGTGGCCGGGTTACTTCGCGGACGCCGCGGTCTGGATGTCCTTCAGCGTCTGCGCGGCGGACGCCGTGCCCAGCAGATAGGCCTGGATCTTGGAGCCGATCGCGGTCTCGGCGGTCGCGCCGTACCAGGAGTTGGACGGGAGGATCCGGTAGCGGCCGTCCTTGAAGGCCGTGGTGAAGGCCGTCGTCTCGGTGCTCTCCGGCGTGGTGCCGCCGGTGAAGGGGGACTCCGCGTGCTCGGCATCGAGGTACTTGGCGAGGTTCGCGCTCTGCGACCAGAACTTGACGTACTCGCGCGCCGCGTCACCCTTCTGGGACTGGGAGTTGACGCCCCACATGGTGCCGGAGAACAGCATCCCGTTGGGCTTGGTGCCCGCGGCACCGCCCGGCCACGGCGCGAAGGAGACGGGGAAGCCGGCCTTCTTGACGTTGGAGACCTGCCACGCGCCCTGGTACCAGAAGGCGCTCTTGCCGGCGCTGAAGTTCTGCGGGCCCTGCGACCACTCGTCGGTGCCGAGCTCGTTCTTCCAGTTGACGTACCCCTTGTCCTCCAGGGTCTTCAACTGCTCCAGCGAGCTCTTCCAGTCGGGGTTGAACGACGCCTTGCCGGCCAGGAAGTCGGCGTCCCACTGCTTGTTCTTCTGGTAGACGACGGTCGAACCGGCGGCCTGGAGGACGGAGCTGCCGGTCCAGGCACTCTTGTCGGGCAGCGCGATGGGGCTGATGCCGGCCTTCTTGACCTTGGCGAGGTCCGCGAGGAACGTCGGCCAGTCGGCGGGGACTTCGGTGATGCCCGCCTTCTTCAGCAGGTCCATGTTGGCGTAGAGGCCGATGCCGATCAGCTCCATCGGCATGGCGAGGGTCTTGCCGTCGGACTGCGCGAACGGCTTGGCGTCGGGGGCTATTTGACTCGCCCACGACTCCTTGGACAGGTCGGCGAGGTAGCCGGAGGCGCCCCACTTCTTCATCTTGTCCGTGTCGACCATGATGACGTCGCCGGCCTTGCCGCCGAGCAGTTCCGGCTGGAGCTTCTGGACGTAGGTGTCGTTCGCGGTGATGTACTCGAAGTCGACCTTGATCTTGGGATGGGCCTTCTCGAACGCCTTGTTGATCTCCGCGACGTTCGCCGGCTCCGCGCCGCCGCCCTTCCACGCCTGCACATGGATGGTCACCGTGCCGTCACTGGAGGCACCGGACGACCCGCCTCCGCACGCGGCCAGCGACATCGCCATGGCGGCGACCGTGGTGGCGACCGCGAGACGTCTCCCAGAGCGCTTCATTGCACACCTCACCCGTCGTCGGTACGAACCGACTTGTCATGTCTGAAGGGGTTCTTGAATCGATCAGCCTGTGCCGTGTGGGTGCAGCGCTGATCCGTGTGGAAAGGGGTCGGTCGACCCGGGTTGCGGCGATCGTTGCCCGCCGCTGGCCGGGACTGTAACGCAAAACTTAGCGGACATCTATACGTAACTTTCCGTGGTCGGCCAGTCGGGTCGAAGCCGCCGCATCTTCCGGGCGTTCTACGCAAGCCCGTCACGTCCACCCTGCCCACAGGGCCGAACCTCGGCCTCTCGGGAGTTTCCATTGACCCCCATGCAACTTATCGTTAAAGTTTCCTCGAATATGTGGCAGGCGCGAGGCAGCACAGGCTCTAATGTCTTCGCATGCCGGGTGGCCGGGGTCGGGCAGAAGGAGTTCGGGTGGCAGGGCGGGTGACCATCGCGCAGGTGGCCGAGGAGGCCGGCGTCTCCGCGATGACCGTGTCCAACGTCATCAACGGCAAGCCGGGGGCCTCCGAGGAGACCCGGCGCCGGGTCTTGGAGGTGGCCGGGAAACTCGGCTACCGGCCGAACGTCTCGGCCCGCAACCTCAAGGCCGGCCGCAGCGGGCTGATCGGCCTCATCGCCCTGGACCTGACCAGCCAGTACGGCCTGGAGATCCTCCGCGGAGTCGCCGACGAGCTGGCCAGCGCCGAGCAGGAGCTGCTCGTCAACGCCTCGTACCACGACGCGGTGCGCGAGAAGGACCGCATCGAGTTCCTGGCCCGTGGCCTCGTCGACGGCGTCCTGCTGATCGCACCGGTCCTGGAGGACGACACGGTCAATCTGCTGCGTCGGCAGAAACTGCCCTGCGTCATCATCGATCCACGGCGCCTGGACGTGCCGCTCCCCCGGCTGACCGTGGACAACTATCACGGGATGCGCCACGGCACCCAGCACCTGATCGACCTGGGACACACCCGGATCGCCTACCTCCGCGGCGAGGAGGACCTCGAAAGCACGTCCATCCGCTTCCAGGGCTTCGAGGACGCGATGCGGCTCGCCGGACTGGAGGTCGACGAGCGGCTGGTCGCCTCCTGCGACTTCTCCTACGCCTGCGGCTTCCGCACCGCCACCCGCCTGATCACCGAACACCGTCCTACGGCGATCGTCGCCGGCGCCGACCTGATGGCACTCGGCGCCATCGACGCCGCGCGGGCCTGCGGCCTCAATGTGCCCACCGACATCTCGGTCCTCGGTTTCGACGACCTTCCGCAGGCGGCGCAGAGCTTCCCCGGCCTGACCACCGTCCGCCAGCCGCTCCACGACATGGGCCAGAAGGCGGCCCGCGCGCTGCAGTCCCTCATCGAGGGCCAGCAGTTGCTCATGGACCACATGGAGGTCGGCACCGAACTGGTGCTGCGCAACTCGACCGCGCCGCCGAGCGGCGGGGCGGCGTGACGGTCCGAGCCGTCGTACGAGCTCACCCATCGCTTTTCCCGTACGCCGAGCACACCGGCCCGTAGCGGTCGGCCCGATCAACAGGCGAGTGTCCTGAACGGCGTCATGGCCGGATTTTCGCCTCGGTTCCCCAACGGTTGTCCTGATCCATCCGGGAAAACGGACAGCGAACGGGCAGATCCAAGCTGGTGAGCAGGCAGTGGCCTCCCCCGTCCCGGAGCCTTCCACCGCTTCCACCAGGGGCTCCGCCCTCCGAAAAGCGGGCTTATTCGGTCACGAACTTCGCTACGGCGAATCTGGTCAGTAGCCGCAATCCGCTTGTACAAATTGGGCCACCAGAGCCGAACGGGCCGGGCTCCGGAAAGCCGCCCACTCGGGCACAACTTGCGGAGCCGTGAAACGGAGGTGTCGCCGTGGACACCGAGGAACGAAGACGCGGGATCCTGGAAACGGCCCGCCGTGACGGATCCGTCGACGTCGGACAGCTCGCAACCGAGCTTGCGGTCTCCAAGGAGACCGTGCGACGTGATCTGAACGTGCTGGAGCGGCACGGGCTGGTCCGGCGCACCCACGGCGGTGCCCATCCGGTGGAGAGCGCGGGCTTCGAGACCACGCTCGCGGCCCGCACCACCATGCACGTCCCCGAGAAGTCCCGGATCGCGGCCGCCGCGGCCGAACTCCTCGGAGATGCCGAGACCGTCTACGTCGACGAGGGCTACACCCCCCAGCTCATCGCCGCCGCCCTCCCCCGCAACCGGCCACTGACCGTGGTCACCGCCTCGCTGACCACCGCGGGTGCCCTGACATCCGCCGAGAACATCAACGTGCTGCTGCTCGGCGGCCGGGTGCGCGGCGGGACACTGGCCACCGTCGACCACTGGGCCACCGGCATGCTGGCCGGCTTCGCCATCGACCTGGCCTACGTCGGCGCGAACGGCATCTCCCGCGAGTACGGACTCACCACCCCCGACCCCGCAGTCAGTGCACTGAAGGCCGAGGTCATGCGAGTCGCCAGACGCCGGGTGTTCTCCGGCGTCCACACCAAATTCGGTGCCGTGAGCTTCTGCCGCTTCGCGCAGGTCACGGACTTCGAGGCCATCGTCACCGATGCGGGACTGCACGGTTCCGAGGCCCGCCGCTACGCACTGCTGGGCCCCCAGGTCATCCAGGCCTGAGCCGCAGTCCGCCCCCTCATATCCCATCCCGCAAGGCCGGGGCCTGGTTCCCCATGCCCTCGTACATCCCTGGAGTCAGTCATGCGTACACGGAGAATGATCCACGTCCTCGCCACGGCCACGGCCGCGGGCTCACTGCTCGTCGCCTGCAGCGGGGCGGGCGCATCCTCGAGCTCCGGTGGTGGCAAGAGCATCAATGTGTTGATGGTCGGCAATCCGCAGATGGAGGACATCCAGAAGCTGACCAGGAGCACGTTCACCAAGGACA
>NZ_JBSFHA010000064.1:0-59892 GCF_053596855.1 Streptomyces sp. NPDC001617 | reverse complement strand
GGGGCCGATGCGGGGATCCACATGGATCTTGGGGCCGGGAGTGGCTCCCAGGACCGCGGTGTCGATGTGACCGCCGCGGATCATGCCGAAGGAGAGCGCGGAGTCGAAGAAGGAGGCACCTGGCAGGACGGTGACGGTCTCCTTGCCCGCGTTGATCAGGTCGGGGTCGACCTCGTCCTCGGTCGGGTACGGGCCGGTGCCGAGGATGCCGTTCTCGGAGTGCAGGACGACGTGGATGCCGGGCGGGAGGTGGCCGGGGACGAGGGTGGGCAGGCCGATGCCGAGGTTGACGTAGGAGCCGTCGGCGAGTTCGGCGGCGGCGCGGGCGGCCATCTGGTTCCGCGTCCAGCCGGAGAATATGGTCATGCGCGTGTGGCCCCTCGTGTCGAAGACGCGGAAATGCGAAGGTGTTCGATCTGCTTGTCCGCGGCCTGTTCGCCGGTCAGCTCCACCACCCGCTGGACGAAAACGCCCGGCGTGTGCACTGCGTCGGGGTTCAACTCGCCCGGCTCCGCCAGTTCTTCGACTTCGGCGATGGTGATGCGGCCGGCCATCGCCGCGAGCGGGTTGAAGTTGGCCGACGCCTTGCGGAAGACGAGGTTGCCGTGGCGGTCGCCGCGCCAGGCGCGTACGAAAGCGAAGTCGGTGGTGACGCCGTGCTCCAGGACGTAACGGCGGCCGGCGAAGTCGCGGGTCTCCTTGGGAGGGGAGGCGACGGCGACCGTACCGTCGGCGGCGTAGCGCCAGGGCAGCCCGCCGCGGGCGACCTGGGTGCCCACGCCCGCCGGGGTGTAGAAGGCGGGGATGCCGGCGCCGCCCGCGCGCAGGCGTTCGGCGAGCGTGCCCTGCGGGACGAGTTCGACCTCCAGTTCGCCAGACAGGTACTGCCGGGCGAACTCCTTGTTCTCGCCCACGTAGGAGCCGGTGACGCGAGCGATCCGGCCCGCGGCGAGCAGGATGCCCAGACCCTGTCCGTCCACGCCGCAGTTGTTGGAGACGACACTCAGGCCGGTCGCGCCCTGGTCGTACAGGGCTTGGATGAGGACGGCCGGGATGCCGCTGAGGCCGAAGCCGCCGACGGCCAGCGAGGCGCGGTCGGGGATGTCGGCGACTGCCTCGGCGGCGCTCGCACAGACCTTGTCCATGGCAGGAGGCACCTTTCTGTCGTGGGTTGCTGCTGCTCAATGTGGGGGTGACCGCGTCCACCGTGCCGGTGCGGCCGAGCAGCGGCTTCTGGACGCCCGCCTTGCGCAAGGCGGGCGGGGCGGATGCGGTCATGTAGGTCTCGGTGTGGCTGGCGTGGAGCGGAGCGGAGTTCAGGCGGATGCTGTGTGGGCCGGGTTCCAGGCCCGCCGCCGGGCCACCAGCAGTCCGAGCGCGACCGCCGCGCTTGCCAGCCCCAGCAGTCCCACGGCGCCGGCCAGAGTGCCGACCGCCGACTCCACGGCGAGCAGCACCAGCGGGCACACGAAACAGCCACCGAAGTAGGCCGCCGTCCACAGCCCCGTGCCCCGGCCGCGGTCCTTGTACTCCAGCCGGGACATGGCACTGGTGAGGAGCGCCGGCAACAGCATCCCCGTACCCAGGCAGTTGATCACCGCACCGACCACCAGCAGGGGGACACTGCCGGCGAGGAACATCACGCCGAAGCCGGCCGCGCAGATGGCGAAGACGGTGGGCATCATCGGGTCCGGGGAGCGCTTCAGACGCGCGAAGGTGATTGCTCCGGCCACCGTGGCGGCGCTCGCGACCGCAGTGGCCAGACCGATCACACCGGTGTTCTCCACCCCGAGGCCGTCGAGCAGGTACGCCATCTCCACCGGGACGGTGTAGAAGACCATCGCCCCGAAGAAGGTCAAGGCGCAGATGCCCGCCATCTGCCGCCAAGGGAACGGGCGACGTGCGGGCTGGACACCCTCCGTGGCTCTCTCCGTGGCCTCGCGCACCGCCGGACTGGGGAGGGCGAGGGCCAGCATCGGGGCGAGCAGCAGGCTCACCGCGTAGACCCAGAACGGAACTCGCCAGCCCGCCGCGCCGGCAGCGCCGCCGAGTACGAAGAATGCCGTGGCGGACGCGGAGGCGCACATGGTCTGCAGGGCGAGGTACTTCACCCGCCGGTGACCGGAGTAGTAGTCCCCGATCAGGGTGGTGGAGCAGGTCATGATGGCGGCCTCGGTGACGCCGACCAAGGCTCGGCTGGCGATGATCGCGCCCAGCGAGTCCAGCCAGAGCGGTGCCGTGCCGAACAGCGCGTACAGGACGGTCGCCACCAGCAGCAGACGTTTGCGGCCCAAGCGGTCGACGATCACCCCGGCGAACGGGGCCAGCAGCGCCAGCGCCAAGGCCGGAACGGTCAGCGCCAGCGGAACCAGCGCCTTGGCGCCGGGGATCGACGCGAAGTGGTCCTGCATCTTCGGCAGCACAGGAGCGATCAGTACCGCCCCCAGCACGGGCAGACAGCTGCCCGCCATCAGCGCGGTCACCCTCAGCCGGTGCGCCGGGCCCGACACGCTCACAGGCGGCGGGGCGGAGTCTTCGATCGCGGGGGAGGACAAGGGCAGGGAAGCGGGCATGGTGACTCCAGGGGACGATGTGTGGGAGCGGGCATGCCGCACCGGCGCGGGCGGCGCTCGGCATGCAGCGGAGGACGTCACGCCGACGCGGTATCGGGGACGTGGCGTGCGGGTGGGACGACTATGCGGTCTCCGAGGGCAGCCGCCCACCCTCCGTGCGATCGGTATCCCGGATGTGGCGCATCCGCGCGACGAATGGGGTGTGGCGGCCTGAGCAGGTCGGGCTGTGACATGTGAGCAGTTCCGGGGAGCCCGAAAGGCCCGGGCGCGCAGGGCAGGTGCGTCGGGGTCAGGGCACAGACCGGGCCTCGACCGGCTGCGTCCGGATCTGCTC
This sequence comes from Streptomyces sp. NPDC001617, assembly GCF_053596855.1. Lineage (NCBI taxonomy): Bacteria > Bacillati > Actinomycetota > Actinomycetes > Kitasatosporales > Streptomycetaceae > Streptomyces > Streptomyces sp. NPDC001617. The sequence continues at coordinate 56,985 of NZ_JBSFHA010000064.1, read as the reverse complement.
AGGGGCGGCTGCGGGGACGTCGGCGGCCGGTCGGCAGGGGTACCGGCTCGGGGCCGGGGACGACGGTGTTGCGGACGGAGCCGAGGACGTCCGCGGTGAGAGTGATGGTGTCGCCGGGCTTGAGCGGAGGCGGGACCTGTTCGCCTCGGATGCTCCACAGTTCCGCCAGGCAGCCGCCGTTGCCGCAGGTGCCCGAGCCGAGTACGTCGCCGGGGCGGACGACGGTGCCGCGCGAGGCGTAGGCGACCATCTCCTCGAAGGTCCAGCTCATGTTGGACAGCAGGTCCTGGCCGACGACCTCGCCGTTGATCTCCGATGTCAGGGCGAGTCGCAGAAATCCGTCGGCGTCCCGGTACGGTTCCAGCTCGTCCGGGGTCACGAGGTAGGGGCCGAGGGTGGTGGCGGTGTCCTTGCCCTTGCAGGGACCGAGTCCGACCTGCATTTCGCGGATCTGGAGGTCGCGGGCCGACCAGTCGTTGAACAGGGTGTATCCGGCGATGTGGTCACGTGCCTGCTCGGGGGTCAGGTCGCGACCCTCACGGCCGGTGATTACCGCGACCTCGAGTTCGAAGTCCAGCAGCCGGCTGCCTGGCGGGTACGGTACGTCGTCGTGTGCGCCGATGAGGGCGTGCGGGTTGGTGAAGTAGAAGGTGGGTGCGTCGTACCACGCCTCCGGTACGCCCTGAGTGCGCTCTCCGGAGCGCCGCACGCCCTCGATGTGTTCTTCGAAAGTGACGAAGTCTCTCACCGACGGCGGTTCGAGGGGCGGCAGCAGTCGTACCGCGTCCAGCGACACCGGGTCCGACAGGGCTGCGAGCTCTGTGGCTGCCCGTGGGAGACCGGAGTGGATCAGGCCGAGCAGCGTCGTGCCGTCGGGGAAGGGGCGTACGGCGGCACCGTCGACCACGCCGCAGTGACGGCGGCCTCGGTGCTCGTACGTGGCGAAGCGCATGGGGGACTCCAAGGGTCTGGGCTGGACCGGGGACGCGGCGGGCACTCAGGGCCGGAGCGGGGCGTCACCGCGCCGCCGGAGTGGGAGAGGATCAGACCGGCGGGGCGACGAAGCAGCCGCGGTCGACGTCGTTGAAGGACTCCTTGGCGACCATCTCGTTGACGGGGTTCGCGGTGCCCCACTGGTCCGAGACCTGTTCGGTGGAGAAGTCGTAGACGTGGGGGTGCCAGGTGTCCTCGTCCAGCTGCTCCAGCTCGGTGGTGTACTCCAGGGTGTTGCCGTGCGGGTCGTGGAAGTAGGAGAAGGTGTTGTCGCCCGCCAGGTGACGGCCGGGGCCCCACACCTTGTGCACGCCGGCCCGCAGCAGACGGCCGGTGCCGCGCATGTACTCGTCGATGCCGCGCATCTCGAAGGAGATGTGGTGCAGGGAGGTGTGCGGGCCCTGAGCGATGGCCATGGAGTGGTGCTGGCTGCTGATCCGCATGAAGTGCATGGCCTCGCCCATGCGCGGGTGCCAGAGGGTGTCGGAGAGGCGGAAGCCCAGGTGCCGCTCGTACCACTCCTTGGTCACGTTGAGATCGGGGGAGTTGAGGACGACGTGCGACAGCTTGACCGGGATCGACTCCTTCTCCTCGATCTTGCGGTGCTGCCGTACGGCGACGTCCGCGGAGACCTCGATGGTGCGGCCGTCGATGTCGAAGAAGCGGAAGCCGTAGCCGCCGCCGGGGGTGTCGAGCTTGCCGGGCCGCGAGATCAACCGGGCGCCGTCGGCGAGGAGTCGCTCGGCGAGGGTGTCGACGTCGGCGGGGGTGGCCGCTCCGAAGGAGACCAGGTCGAGGCGCTTCTCCTCGGCCTTGCGTAGCCGCACGATGTACTGCTCGGGGCTGCCCTCGGCGGCGAGGAAGGAGATCCCGGAGTCCTCGCTGGTCTTGGTCAGGCCCCAGACGCCGGCGTAGAAGTCGAGCTGTTTGTCGTAGTCGGGAACGGCCAGGTCGACGTGGCGCAGGTGGGTGAGCAGGCGGTCGCTCATGGGTGGGGCTCCTGTTCTCGTGGCCTCAGACAAGGCGCAGCAGCGATGCCGCGTTGGCACCGCGGATGGCGTGGTAGTCGAGATCGGGCAGGTCGGCGTCGCGCAGTGCGGCCAGCGGGTCGTCGGTGCCCATGTCGAAGGGGAAGTCGGAGCCCAGCAGCACTCGGTCGGCGCCCGCGCTGCGGATCAGCTCGCGCAGGACGGACGGTTCGTGGACGAGCGAGTCGAAGTACAGCCGCTTGAGGTAGCTGCTGGGCGGGTGGGCGCAGCCGCGGGCGTCGGGGCGGACCCGCCAGGCGTGGTCGGAGCGGCCGATGTGGCCGGGGAGGTATCCGCCTCCGTGCGCGGCGATCAGCTTCAGCTCCGGATGCCGGTCCAGGACCCCGGAGAAGATCAGATGAGACAGCGCGACGGCGTTCTCGGTGGGCTGGCCGACGGTGTTGGACAGATACCAGCGGTCCAGGCGCTCATCGAGGGTGCAGCCGTAGGGGTGGAGGAAGAGCAGCGCCCCGGTCTCCTCGGCGCGGGTCCACAAGGGTTCGTACGCCGGATCCGACAGTTCGAGGCCGGGTGCGTGCGAGGAGAGCTCGACGCCCGACAGGCCCTGCTCCAGGGCGTGTTCGAGAGCTTCGACGGCCAGGCGCGGGTGCTGGAGCGGGACCAGCCCGAGACCGCGCAGTCGCTCCGGGGCCTGGGCGCAGTGCGCCGCGGTACCGGTGTTGGCCAGCTCCCACACGGTGCGGGCGAGGTCTTCGTCGGCCCAGTAGTGGTAGTCGGGGACAGGGGACACCAGCTGTACGTCGACACTACAGGCGTCCATCGCGGCCAGCCGGGCCTTGACATCCGTCAGCTTGGGGATGCGGTCGCGGATCATCGGCCCGTTGACGGCGAGGGCCTGCGGGCCGGCCCGGCGGGCGTCCAGTTCGCGGGCGGCGGCCCGTTCCGGCCGCCCGGCTACGGTTTCCTCGACCTCGGGGAGCAGGACGTGGGCGTGGACGTCGATGGTCGGCGTTGTCACGGCAACTCCGTCAGCGCGGTCATCGTGCGGCCGATCAGACCGGGCACGTCGGCGTCGCGGACCCCGTCCAGCTGCCACTGGCAGATCTGGACGGAGCCGTCGACCACCATCCGGACCCGGGGGACGCGGCGCTCGTAGTAGGCGGTGAGCAGGTCGTCGTCCCAGACGTCGTGGGCGGCGAGCAGTTCCGCGAGGACCAGTGCGTCCTCCAGGGACATCGCGGCGCCCTGGGCGAGCGTGGGAGGACAGGAGTGCGCGGCGTCGCCGACGAGGACGACGCGGCCCCGGTGCCAGGAGCCCTCGACCAGGTGCCGGGTGAACCAGGTGTAGTTGACCTTCTTCGGGTCGGTGATGGACTCGCGGATCTCGTTCCAGGCGCCGCCGTATCCCTCGGCGAGACGGCGCATCTCGTCGGCGTAGGTGTCGGGGTCGAGGCTCGCCCGGTCCCGCTTCGGTTCGACGAGGTACGCGTAGAGGGTGTTCTGGCCTGTGGGGGTGTAGCCGGCGATGTAGCAGGGCCCTCCGTAGGTGAGGTCGGTGCGCTCGACGCTCTTGGGACGCGGGGCGGAGACGCGCCAGATGCCCATGCCGACAGGCTCGGGCCGCTCGCTGATACCGATCAGTGCGCGGGTGGCGGAGTGCAGCCCGTCGGCGGCGACGACCAGGTCGTACCGTCCGGTGGTGCCGTCGCTGAAACCGACGTCGACTGCGGTCCCGTCCTGCTCCAGGCTCTGGACGGTGGTGCCGAGCCGGACCCGGGCGCCGGATCCTCGTACCGCCTCGGTGAGGATGCGCTGGAGGTCGGCGCGCTGCATGCCGACGACGGCGGGAAAGTCGGGGCCGCCGGTGTGGTGGTCCGGCTGGACGTGCAGCACGGTCCCGTCGGGGGCTGTGAGGCCGAGGGTGTCGAATCCGAAGCCGTGCTTCTCGGCTTCCTCCCACACTCCGATCTCGCGCAGGACGCGCAGAGCGTTGCCCTGGGTGGTGATTCCGGATCCGGAGACGTTCCAGTCGGGTCTGATTTCGACGAGGTCGACGTCGATGCCGGCTTTGCGGAGCAGGACGGCCAGGCCGTTTCCTGCGGTACCGCCGCCGACGACGAGGACGCTGCGGGCGTCGCTGCTCATGACCAACTCCCTTGTTGGACGCGGATTGGGTGGGACTGCGGGTTCTGCGGGGGGACGGGCTATTTGACGGCGATGGGGTTGACCGGGGAGCCGACGGCGCGGGTGATGGGCAGGGGTGCGGCGGTGAGCCAGAACTCGTAGGCGCCGTCGCCCGCGCAGTCGGCGGCGAGGGCGTCGAGGTCCCACATCTCGCCGATGAGCAGTCCGATGTGGGGGATGGCGACCTGGTGCAGGGGCTGGAAGGCGTGGTCGAACTCGTTGGGCCGCACCTCGAAGCCCCAGGTGTCGGTGGCGATCGCGGCAATCTCGGTGCGGTGCAGCCAGCCCGCAGCGGTGAAGGAGAGGCCGGGCGAGTCACCGCCCGCGTAGTCGCCCCAGCCCTCGCGGCGGACCCGGGCCAGCTGCCCGGTGCGGACGAGGACGATGTCACCGCGGCCGACACCGACGCCATGCGCATCGGCGGTGGCGGTCAGGTGCTCCTCGGCGATGGCGAACCCGTCCGGCAGTTCGCCGTCCCGGCCCAGGACCAGTCCCACGTCGAGGAGAACGCCGCGCCCGGCCACATGCGGGGCCATGTGCTCGATACCGGTCACCAGGTCGCCCTCGGCGGTGACCACCTTCTCCGCGTCGCGCCCGTTCCACGCCTTGCCGTGGTCGAAGATGTGGCCGAGCCCGTCCCACTGGGTGGAGCACTGCAACGGCATGGTGATGACGTCGTCGGCGCCGCCGATGCCGTGCGGAAAGCCCTGGTTGTCGAGGGCCGCGTCGGTGCCGGTGGTCAGCATGGTGTGGATGGGGTTGGTGCGCCGTCGCCAGCCCCTCTGCGGGCCGTCCATGTCGAAGCTCTGCGAGAGGGAGAAACTGATACCCCGCCGGATGAGGGCCGCGCCCTCGCGGCGCTTGGCCTCGTCGAGGAAGTTCAGGGTGCCCAGCACGTCGTCGTCGCCCCAACGCCCCCAGTTGCTGTACGCCTTGGCGGCCTCGGCTATGGCACCCACGGGATCGGTGTGGTCCAAGGTCATGACGGCTTCTCCGCGACGCATCGGGTGCGCTGGGCACCGAGGCCGGTGATGGTCCCCTCCATGACGTCGCCGTCACGCAGCAGCCGCCCCCAGTGCATCCCGTTGCCGGCCGGGCTGCCGGTCAGCACCAGGTCGCCGGGGAGGAGCTGGGCCGATTGGGAGGCGTAGGACACCATGCGTGCGACACCGAAGATCATGTCCTTGGTGGACTCGTCCTGCATGGTCTCGCCGTTCAGCTTCAGCGTGACCCGCAGATCACCGGAGTCCGCGATCGATTCGGTCGGCACGATCCACGGGCCGAGCGGGGTGAAGCCGGGGGCGTTCTTGCTGCGCAGCCAGTCGGTGCCGATGGCGGGCATGTCCTGGCGGAAAACGGTGGCGCGGTCGGTGAGGTCGTTGGCCATCGTGTACCCGGCGACGTACGTCAGGGCTTCCTCGACGGAGACCCGGTAGGCGGGCTTGGCGATCACGGCCGCCAACTCCAGTTCCCAGTCCGGCTTCTCGGCCCAAGCGGGGAGTACGACGTCGTCGTACGGGCCCGTGATCGCGCTGGGCAGGCCGATGAACACGTACGGCAGGTCCTCGGCTGCCCGCCGGTCCATGACCGCGGCGATCTCCGCACGTGCCTCCTCGACGGTGCGCGGGTCGTCGGGGGAGCGGTGGGCGACTGCCAGGTCGATCACGTGCTGCCGGTAGTTGGCACCGGACTGGAAGATCTGCCGCGGCTCCACGGGGGCGTGTATCCGCAGACCGTCCAGCGGCAGCCAGTCACCGGCCGAATCCGCCGCCAGACTGCGCAGACGGGGCAGGACCTCGTTCCAGCGCTCCAGCAGCGTGCGCACAGTGAGTTCTGGTGCGCCCAGCGCGGTACGCAGGTCCAGCACGCGGGCGTCCGACAGGACGAGAGCGGGAAAGGGCGTCCTGCCTGGTGCGCTGACGGTACCGAGGGCGAAGGAGCCGGAGAAGAGCGGTGAATCAACATCACGTTTCACGGATGTGTCCTCTCAGTGGCGGTGCGACTAATCTGGCCGTCCCGAATCGATTGGGGAAATCGATTCGCCGGATGAAGCTCATCGGTGTCACCGATGAGCTTCAGGTCTCGTCTCCGACGGCCGACCAGCGCTCGGGAGTGTCATGCATTTGGCCAGCCTTGACCTGAATCTCCTGGTGGCTCTGCGCGCTCTGCTGGAGGAACGCAACGTCACCAGGGCCGGGCAGCGCATCGGGCTCAGCCAGCCGGCGATGAGCGGCGCCCTCGCGCGACTGCGCCGGCATTTCGACGACGAGCTCCTCTTCAGGACCGGCAACAACTACGAGCTGACCGCCCTCGGCCAGGCGCTGCTGGACCGGACGGCCCGGGCCTGCGACATGGCAGAACGGGTCTTCAGCAGCCAGGCCGAGTTCGATCCCGTCCAGGACGGCCACGAGTTCAAGATCATCGCTTCGGACTACGCCGTGACGGTCTTCGGCACCGAACTGACCCGCATCCTCCACGCGGAGGCGCCCGGCGTCCGGCTCCATTTCGAGCTGACTCCCGCCACGGTCACCGAGGAGACAGCCGCACTGCTGAGCACCACTGACGGGATGCTCCTGCCACACGGCTTCATCAGCGGCTACCCGGCGGTCGAGGTCTTCCAGGACCGCTGGGTCTTCGTGGTCTCACGGGACAATGCCGAGGTGGGGGACGCGCTCACGCCCCACGATCTGAACCGGTTGCCCTGGGTGACGTATCGGCGGCTGTACGACACAACGTCCACCCGGCAGCTGAGCATGCTCGGCATCGAGCCCCGCTCGGAGGTCTCCGCCGACACCTTCCAGGCACTGTGCTTCCTCGTCGCCGGAACCCGCAGAATCGCCCTCGTCCAGGCCCGGCTCGCCGAGCGACTGCGCGAAACGGCCGGCATCCGCGTCATGGAGCCGCCGCACGGCATGGTGCCCCTCCACGAAGCCCTGTGGTGGCACCCCGTACACACGCACGACGCGGCGCACATGTGGCTCCGCGAGACCATCGCGCGCGTCGCGAAACGGATGGCAGAGCGCTCACCGGAGGGATGACCATGCTGCCCTCAGAGCGCCGAGGGCCTTGGCCTGCCTTCCTCACCCGCGAAGACGCGGAGCTGCAGGGCGAGAGTGGAGTAGTAGCCCACCAGGGTCGTCAGCTCGAACAGGCCGCGTTCACCAATCGCCGACACCGCCGTGCGGTACTCGTCGTCGCCCAGGCTGCCGGAGCGCAGCAGCGAGGCCGTGGTCCGCAGGGCCGTCGTCTCGTCCGGGTCGGTCACGTCCGGCAGCACACCGGAGCGCAGTGAGGCGAGTTCCTCCTCGGCCAGACCGCAAGCGCGCCCCACGGCTTCGTGCGCCTCTCGTTCGAACGCGCTGCCCCAGTGCGCGGCGACGAGGAGCACAGCCATTTCACGGACGCGGTCGCTGAGAGAAGACCGGTAGCGCACCGCCGCACCCACGGCCTGCAGCGCGGCTCCGACCGGAGGACTGAGCAGCATCGCGTTGAACGGCCCCCGAAGCCGTCCCTCGCTGTCGGTGAGGGCGAAGAGCTGAGGACCGGCGGCACGTGGGCCTCCGGAGATCGACCGGTAGACGGCGGCTTGTTCCTCGCTCATATCGCCGGGAAGAAACCCAGCCAGGCGGGCGACCATCGTCGCTCCCTTCGTCGGTGCCGGGGAACTATAGCCGCGCCGATCACCGGAGTGAGTCAGCCCTCGCGGCGCAGCGCGGCCGGCGTCGTACCGAGGTGCGAGCGGATCACCCGGGTCAAGTGTTCCTGGTGGGAGAAGCCGCAGGCGGCCGCCACCTGGGCGATGGGCATGGATCCGGCGCGCAGGAGGCGAGCGGCCCGCTCCACGCGCAGCCGCACGAGGTACCGGTGCGGAGGGCACCCCGTGCGAGCCCTGAAACGCCGGGCGAACTGGCTGACACCGAGCCCCGCGGCGGAGGCGAGGTCCTCCAGCGACAGCGGCTCGGAAAGCCGGGCGTCCATGAGTTCCCGAACGGCCGTGAACTGCCGGTCGCTCAGACCCACTTGCCACTGCGCCGGCTCGGCGACGCGCTGCCGCACGCTGTGGCGGCGGGCCAGCTGGGCAGCGGTCATGAGGGCGAGCTGATCCGCATAGGTGCTCCCGCTGGGCTCCCAGTGCCGTACCACACCATCGAGCGCCAGAACGAGCTGCTCCAGCAGCTGATCCGTGGTGCCGAACTCCTCCTTCAGCCGCACCGGCCGGCCGTCCTCCGCCGTCGCTTGGAGGGCCACGTCCGACAGGTAGACGTGCACCGTGTTCAGATGACCGCCGAGTTCCACGTCCAGCTCCGTGTCGGCCGGATGCAGGAACAGGCCACCGGGCGGAACCTGCCGTGCGGCCGTCAACCCCCGGCGTCCCCTCCGGACCGTGACGGGGCCATCCAGATGCAGGATCACCAAGTGGCTGCCGGCTCCCTGAAAGGCGTCCCGATACGGCAGTTCCCGTTGCGTCGACAGATACAACTGCTCCCAGCCAAGTCCCGTGCTGGTGCGGACGGGACGCACCCCGGGCCGCGTCAGGATGCCGTGGGTGTCACCGAGGCCCATCTCGCTCATGAGGCCCTCCTTCGGGGCACAGTCCTGCTGCCCTCCGGCACAGGCGGGCAAGCACGGACCGAGCCGCGGCCGACGCCGGTTTTGTGCAAGACGATGCGGAGATTATGCAGGAACGGCCGGCGCACGGCCTCGAATACTGCGGGAGACACACTGGCCCCGCAGCACGGAGAGCAGCTTCATGAGGAGTTTTGTGCACACCACCGGCCCGAGCCGGGTGGCCTTCGGCGCGGGTACGCTCTCGCAGGTCAGCGATGAGGTCGAGCGTCTCGGCGGGGCCCGGGTACTGCTCCTCTCCGACGGATCACCGGCCCTGCGCAAGGACGTCGAACGGCTCCGCGCAGCCCTGGGCGACCTGGCGGTGGCCGAGTTCGACGGCGCGGCCATGCACACCCCCGTCGGGGTGACCGAGCAGGCCATGGGAACGGTGCGCGAGCAGCGCGTGGACTGTCTGGTGGCGATCGGCGGCGGCTCGACGACCGGCCTCGCGAAGGCCCTTGCCGTCCGCACGGACCTGCCCCAGATCATCGTGCCGACCACCTACGCCGGCTCCGAGGCCACCCCCGTGCTCGGCGAGACGGTGGACGGCCGGAAGGTCACCCGGTCCGCCCCCGGGATCCTGCCGGAAACGGTCGTGTACGACGTCGAGCTCACCCTCGGGCTACCGGTCCCGATATCGGTGACCAGCGGCGTCAACGCACTGGCCCACGCCGTGGAAGCCCTCTACTCACGGGACGCCACTCCGGTCACCGACGCCATGGCTCTGGAGGCGGTCGCCGCCATGGCCCGTGCTCTTCCCGCCCTCCACGACGATCCCTCCGACCTGGAGGCACGGGCGGAACTGCTCCAGGCGGCGTGGCTGGCGGGCACCTGCCTCGGTGCCGTCGGCATGGGACTGCACCACAAGCTCTGTCACACGCTGGGCGGCACCTTCGGACTGCCGCACGCCGACACCCACACCGTGGTCCTTCCGCACGCCATGGCGTACAACGCGCCCGCCGCACCGGAGGCGATGGACCGCATCGCGCGCGCCCTGGGCGTACCCGATGCGCCCACCGGCGTCTTCGACCTGATCCACCGGGTCGGCGGCCCGACGTCGCTGCGCGATCTCGGCATGGCGGAGGCCGACCTGGACCGCGCGGCGGAACTGGCCACCGCACAGCCGTATCCGAACCCGCGCGAGCTGACCCGCAGCGGCCTCGCAGATCTGCTGGGGGACGCCTGGCACGGTCGCCGCCCGCAGGCGGCGACCGGCTCCGCACCCGACCTGCGCGCGCTGACCGACGAGGTCGTGGCGAGCTTCGACGGCTGCGCGAACCCGCGCCTCAGGCATCTGCTCACCGATCTCGCCCGCACCCTGCACGCCTACACGATCCGCAACGACCTCACCCCGCAGGAGTGGCAGCGGGCCATCGACTTCCTCACCGAGGCCGGCCACATCACCAGCGACACCAGGCAGGAGTTCATCCTGCTCTCCGACACCCTCGGCGTGTCCAGCGTGGTCGACGCCCTCGCCAACTCCCGTGACCCGGACACCACTTCCTCCGCGATCCTCGGCCCCTTCTACGTGGCCGGGCCGCCCGCCGCCGAACACGGCAGCGACATCGCCGGAGGGCTCACGGGCACACCGATGTGGGCGGACATCCAGGTGACCGACCAGGAAGGGGAGCCGGTCGCCGGTGCCGTGGTGGACGTGTGGCAGTCCAACGAGGACGGCTTCTACGACGTCCAGCTCCCTGAACTTGACGGGCCGGTGCTGCGCGCCCGGTTCACCACGGATGCCGACGGGCGGTTCACGTTCTGGTCGATCCTCCCCTCGGAGTACCCGATCCCGGACGACGGGCCGGTCGGCAGGATGCTCTCCGCCGTGGGCCGCCACCCCTACCGCGCCCCCCACGTGCACTTCCTGATCGACGCCCCCGGCCACAAGCCGCTGATCACCCAGCTGTTCGTACGGGGCGGGGCCTACCTCGACGGAGCCCCTGGGCAGCGGGATGCGGTCTTCGGCGTCAAGGACGACCTGATCACCGACTTCGTCCGGCGAACCGGCCCGACGCCCGAAGGTCGGCCCATCGACGGTGAGTGGCGCCTGCTCGAGTTCACCTTCCGCATCGCGCGCCTCGGCGACTGAGCACGCCTCGGGCGCCACCCAGCACGCGACCCCCCTGACGATTTTCACCCAGCTTCCCGGAGACAGACAGCATGAGCACGCCTGAGAAGTACGACACCGACGTCTTGGTCATCGGCAGCGGACCCGCCGGCGGCACCGCGGCCCTGCTGCTGGCGACCTACGGTGTGCGCATCCACTTGGTCACCAAGTACGGATGGCTGGCCGACACACCGCGCGCCCACATCACCAACCAGCGTGCCATGGAGGTTTTCCGCGATCTGGGGATCGAGCAGGAGGCACTGGAGAAGGGCACACCGAGCCGCCTGATGGGCGACACCGTCTTCGCCACCTCCCTGCTGGGCGAGGAGATCGGCCGCATCCGCACTTGGGGCACCGGTGACGAGAGTCTGACCGAGTACGCCTCCCAGAGCCCCTGCGGCATGATCGACCTCCCGCAGACGTGGCTGGAGCCCATCCTTCTGGCCAACGCCGCCAAGCGCGGCGCCGTGGTCCGGCTCAACATCGAGCTCGTCGACTTCGAGCAGGACGCGGACGGAGTGACCGCACGCCTCTGCGACCGGCCCAGCGGCGCTGAACACACCGTCCGCGCCCGTTACATGATCGGCGCCGACGGCGGCCGCAGCATCGTCGCGGACAAGCTCGGTCTGCCGATGGAGGGGCAGATGGGCAAGGCCGGCAGCATGAACATCGTCTTCAGGGCTGACCTTACGCAGTACGTCGAGCACCGGCCCAGCGTCCTGTACTGGATCATGCGTCCGGGCGCCGATGTCGGCGGGATCGGGATGGGCCTGCTGCGGATGGTCCGGCCCTGGAACGAGTGGCTCATCGTCTGGGGCTACGACATCGACAACCCCCCGCCGAAGGTCACCGACGAAGTGGCGGCAGCGATCGTCCGTGACCTCGTGGGCGACGACGAACTCGACGTGCAGATCGACAGCGCCTCCCTGTGGACGGTCAACCATGCCTATGCGACCCGGCTGCACGCCGGACGGGTCTTCTGCGCGGGGGACGCCGTCCACCGGCACCCGCCGTCCAACGGCCTCGGCTCCAACACCTCCGTCCAGGACTCCTACAACCTGGCATGGAAGTTGGCGGCCGTGCTCAAGGGACATGCCGGGCCCGAGCTGCTGGACACGTACTCCGACGAGCGAGCCCCGGTCGCGAAGCAGATCGTCGGACGTGCGAACCTCTCCCGGGACCAGTTCCTGCCCCTGTTCGAGGCACTCGGCGTCGTCGGCGGAGACGAGGAGGGCATCACCAAGGCTCTGCACGCGGCGCGGCAGCCGGACGCCGAGGGGGCGAAGAAGCGCCGGGCCATCCGCGAGGCGATAGAGCTGAAGCACTACGAGTTCAACGCCCACGGTGTCGAGCACAACCAGCGCTACCAGTCGGCGTCCGTCATCCCCGACGGCACCACGGAAACGATGTCCCGCGACGACGAACTCTTCGGACACCCGACCTCCCGCCCCGGCGCCAAGCTGCCGCACGCCTGGCTCGTCGACCCGAACGGCAGGCGAATCTCGACGCTCGACCTCGTCGGCAAAGGCAGGTTCTCCGTCCTGACCGGCCTGGCCGGCACCCCATGGGCCGACGCCGCCGACACCCTGGCCCAGGAACTGGGCCTCGACCTGCGCGGCGTCGTCATCGACCGCGACGCGCACGACGCGTACGGCGACTGGAGCCGCCGTGCGGAGATCGACGAGGAGGGCGTGCTGCTCGTCCGCCCCGACGGGTACGTGGCTTGGCGTCGGCCGAGCGGAGCCGCCGACATCACCGAAGCCACCCGGCTGCTGCGGGAAGCGCTGACCGCGGTGCTCTGCCGGCCTGCAGCTGGGCCCCCTGACGCGTGAACAGACGTTCTCGCCGGCCTGGCAGCCGCCCGGGGCACGCTCGCCGGGGCGGGCCGGACGGCGAAGTCACAGGGCTGCGACTCATCCGCGTGACTTCCGTCAGGCAGGGTCGCGGAGAGACGCCTGAGAAGGCCGACGGCGGCAGCGGAGCTGTGGCCAGGCCAGGGGCGGTCCGCTGAGGGACGGTGTCGGCCACGGCGTGGCGAAGCCGACGTCCTTTCGTGGTGAACCCAGGACCCGTGGTGGCAGGCCCTACGACTCCACCTTCATGGGGTCTCCGAGGCCCCGCTCGCGGTGACAGGCGCGGTAGTGGCCGCGGTCTGTTGCCGGAAAGCCTGGGCGAGGGCGTCGGCGCCGCGTGCCAGCAGGCCTACGTCCACGCCCACGGCGGTGAACGTGGTCCCGAGATCGATGCACCGTCGCGCGAACGTGGGGTTGGTCGTCAGAACACCGGCCGGTTTGCCCGCTGCACGCACGCGTCCGATTGCCTCCTCCACCGCCCCGATGACACTCGGTGCGTTCAGGTCTCCGGGGTGACCGAGGCTGGCGGCCAGGTCGCCGGGGCCGATGAAGATCCCGTCCACGCCATCAACAGACGCGATCTGCCCGATCTGCTCAAGAGCGTGCCGCGATTCCACCTGGATGAGGACGCACAGTTCGGTGTGTGCCAGTTCGGCGTAGTCCTTGACCCGACCGAAGCGGGTGGCTCTGGTCAATGCCGACACGCCGCGGACACCGGTGGGGGCGTAACGGGTGGCGGCGACGGCGGCGCGCGCTTCTCCGGCCGACTCGACCTGCGGAATCAGCAGCGACTGCGCGCCGACATCCAAGAGCCGCTTGATCACGACGGGATCGTTGACCGGGGGACGCACCACGGGCGAGCAGGGGTAGGGGGCGACCGCCTGGAGTTGTGAGAGCACGGCCGCGATTTCGGCGTGCGAGTGTTCGGTGTCGAGAAGCAGCCAGTCGAAGCCGGCGCCGGCGACGATCTCGGCCGGGTACGGGTCTGCCAGCGAGCACCACATGCCGATCATCTGCTCGCCTCGGGCGAGCGCCGCTTTGAACGCGTTCGGCGGCAGGGGCCACTGGCCCGGTGCGGGCCGCGATGCGCCGACCGACGGGTTGTGCACGGTCACTGGAACGCCACCCCGATCGAGCCCAGCGGGCCGAAGTCGGCGTGGATGACGGTGTTCGGTTCGACCGAGACGGGTCGGGTGAACGAGCCCGACAGCAGCAGCTGACCGGCTTCAAGATGCTGGCCGACCGCGGCGAGCTTGTTGCCGAGCCAGGCGATGCCTGCCGCCGGGTGTCCCATGACGGCGGCCGAGACCCCGGACTCCTCGATCACACCGTTCTTCGCCAACGTCGCAGCCACCCACCGGACATCGACGTCCATCGGGCGTACGACCCGCCCGCCGACGACCATCGCCGCGGCGGCGGCGTTGTCCGCGATGGTGTCGGTGATCGAGCGCGGCACCTCGGTGCGGTAGTCGATGACCTCCAGCGCGGGGACGACGTACTCCGTCGCCCGCAGGACGTCGTGGACGCGCAGGTTCGGCCCATACAGGTCCGCGCCAAGCACGAATGCGAGCTCGACCTCCAGTCTGGGCTTCGTGTAGCGGCTCGCGTCGAGGCAGGCGCCGTCGCCCACGACCATGTCGTCGGTGAGGAAGCCGTAGTCGGGTTCCGTCATCTGCGAGGCCAGCTGCATGGCGCGAGACGTCAGTCCGATCTTGTGCCCGACGAGCCGAGCTCCAGCCGAAACACGCTCCGCTGCCCAGAGTTGCTGAATGGCATAGGCGTCGACGATCTCGAGGTCGGGATAGGTCAGGCTGAGCTGGGTGATCGGTTGACGATCACGGTCGGCCTGCATGAGGGCAGCCGCGGCTGCGCGACGTTCTGCTTCGGTGATCACCGGTTTCCTCTCGGGGGTGCGAAGTGTCCTCGTGCGGCGTTCGGGTGGAACAGGGCATGCACCGGCCCTGGTGATGGCGCGGTCCCGTCAGGCGCTGTCCGGCTCGGTGTCGCGTTTGGCCGACACGGGTGGTGTCGGCAGCCAGGCCTCACCCGGCTCGACGACGAAGGTGAACTCGAGGCTGTACCAGGCCTCGGTCACGTCCGGATCCGGTGCCGGCTCGTTCTCGTGGTGCGTATAGATGCCGACGAGATTCTGTACGACGCCGAACTGCGCGTCGGTCTCCAGGATGGGGTCGTCGTGGCTGTAGAGCTGGGAGGCGATCGTCTTGTAGCCCGGTTTATGGATCAGCGCGTGGAGGTGGGCCGGCCGGAAGGGATGGCGTTTGAGTGCGGTCAGGAGATCGCCCACGGGCCCGTCCATCGGTATCGGGTAACCGGATGGCCTGATGCTGCGGAAGGCGAACGCACCTTCCTCGTCGCTGAAGAACTTGCCGCGCAGGTTCCAGTCGGCCTGCTCGGGGTCCTGGTTTTCGTACAGGCCGGCCGGTGATGCGTGCCAGATGTCGACTTCCGCGCCGGCGACCGCGTTTCCCTCGGTGTCGACGATCCGGCCGGTGAAGAACAGCGGTGGTCCCTCGGTCGGCGAGCGGACGATCGACTCGCCGTTGTTCATGGTCGGACTGCCCTGGCGCCAGAACGGGCCGAGCAGGTTGGCTGAGGTCGGACTGTCCTGGGTGCCGTTGTTCATCAGGGAAACCAGCGTTGACAGACCCAGCGAGCCTGCCATCAGCCTGACCTCGTTGTGGCTGGGTGTGGTGAGCCGGCCGAGCCTGGTCACGATGGTGATGGCGGCGTCGAACTCCTTCTCGGTCAGCCGTACTTCGCGAGCGAAGCCGTGCAGATGGCGTACCAGCGCCTGGGTGATTTCCTTGACGCGCGGGTCTCCGGCCCGCTCTGTCTCGGCAAGCACCGCCGCGGTGAGCTGGCTTTCGTCCAGGATGATCACGTCGGCGTCCCCTCGTAACGGTCGGCTGCCGATCCGCGGCAAGCAGTCACACGCGAGTATCCGGAGGCCGGACTGCCCGTACAACGCCGCTGTTCATCCAGTGAACATCGAGGCGCCGCGACCCGGATGAAGCACCAGACTCAGCGGTGCGCCACTGAAGTGAGAGAAGCCGGAACCGCTCGCGACGACGGACGGAAGCACCGTCTGGGCGGCACCGAGTAGGTGCGCACGACCTTGCACGGCGCAGCTACCACGCAGCCCTCGCCGCGACCCGCCGTCCTCGCCGGGCGACATGCCTGGTGGCTTCCGGCCCGTTGGAGCGTGTGCTGCCCGACCTGGATGTGGAGGGCGCGAGCCTGCAGAAGGCGGCGGTGCCTGAGCACGGGGAACCCCAGCCGGTCGCCTGATCATCACGACGTGAGGTCGCCGCCGTCGGTCGACGGCGGCCTCGCTGTTTCACGGCCGGCCCTTGTGTTCCCGCCGGGGCCGGCGTCAGGCCGTGGGCACAGGCACCAGGTCCACTCGGCCACCGGCCAGGGCCACGACCGCCGAGACCAGGGCCTGCAGACAGGTCGGCTCGGCCTGCTCGTCGGGCAGTGAGAGATGCGGCATGGTGAGTCCGTCGAAACCGGCGAGGAAGAACCGGGCGATGGTCTCCGGCGGCTGGGCGAGCCGGTGGCCGGCACGCTCGGCCGCCTCACTCACCAGCTTCGCCGTCACGGCCGTCACCGTACGCCACAGTGCGGCGGCCAGCGAGGCGGCCGTCTCCTCGAACCCGGAGTCCGTGGGCGCCCACTTCGCGACCTGCCCGACCGGATCGTGGGTCAGCTGTTCCATGACGGCGCGGTACAGATCCTCCTTGGTGCCGAAGGTGTAGTGCACCGTCGCCTGGGCCACGCCGAGTTCGGCGGCGATGGCACGGGTGCTTCCGGCGGCGACGCCCTCCCTGGTCATGAGGTCGATGGCCGCTTTGATCAGCTGGGGGCGGCGCTCCGCCGCGGAAACATGAGCCATAAGGACCTCATACCGACTCAGTCCGTTGAGCAAGTCGTTCGATCAAGTCGAAGTTCCTGACCCTGGCGGCCGCGCTCTGGCCGCTGCGGTCCCCTCTGTGGCCGCGAGGGTCAGTTCCTGGCGCTTCCGTGGTGCATAGGTTCCCGGCAACAGCTCTGAGCCGCAAGGAAAAGGGAGGTGGACTGGTGAGTGACAACCAGTACGACCAGCACGACACATGTGTCATCGGTGCCGGACCCGCGGGTCTGGCCGTGGCGAGGGCGCTGGCGGAGCGGAACCTGTCGTACACGCACATCGAGCGCCACACGGGGCCGGGAGGGCTCTGGGACATCGACAACCCCGGCAGCCCGATGTACGAGTCGGCCCACTTCATCTCCAGCAGGACACTCTCCGGCTTCGGCGGCTACCCGATGCCGGACCACTTCGCCGACTACCCGCCGTACCGGCAGATCCTGTCCTATCTGACGTCGTTCGCCGACGCCTACGGACTGACGGACCGGATCGAGTTCGGCACCGGGGTCCGCAGTGTGGGGAAGAACGCCGACGGCACCTGGACGGTCACTCGCGCAGACGGGCAGGCGAGTGTGCACCGGCACGTCGTGGTGTGTACGGGCGCGCAGTGGCACCCCAACGTTCCTGAACTGCCAGGCGACTTCACCGGCGAGGTCCGCCACACCGTCACCTACCGCAGCAGCGAGGAACTGCGCGGCAAGCGGGTGCTGGTGGTCGGTGCGGGGAATTCCGGGCTGGACATAGCCTGCGACGCGGCCCGGTCCGCGGACCACGCGGCGATCAGCATGCGCCGCGGCTACTGGTTCATCCCGAAGCACCTGTTCGGCCGGCCGGTGGACACCATCGCGGCGGGCGGACCCCACCTGCCGATGTGGCTGCAGCAGAAGCTGTTCGGCGCCCTGCTCAGGCTCCTCAACGGCGATCCGCGCAGGCTCGGTCTGCAGAAGCCCGACCACAAGCTGTTCGAGACTCACCCTGCCATCAACTCCATGCTGATCCACCACCTCCAGCACGGGGACATCACGGCCAGGCCCGGCATCGCGCGCACCGACGGCAGGACGGTTCACTTCACGGACGGCACCAGCGACGACTTCGACCTGATCCTGCTGGCGACCGGATACGTCCACAAGGTCCCGGTCGCGCAGAAGTACTTCGGGAACGAGCAGCACCCCGACCTGTACCTGTCGTCGTTCTCCCGCGACCACGAGGGTCTGTTCGGTGTCGGATTCGTGGAGACGAACTCCGGGGCCTACCAACTCTTCGACAGTCAGGCGCAGTTGATCGCCTCCTTCATCGGGGACGCGCGGCACGGGCGTCCGACGGCCGAGCGGTTCGCCCGCATGATCCGCAGCGACCGCCCCGACCTGACGGGCGGCTTGAGCTTCGTCGACTCGCCCCGTCACACCGGCTACGTCCACAGCGACGCCTTCGTGAAGCACCTGGGCAAGGTCGCCGCCGGGTTGGGGTGGCGTACCGCGGGCCTGCCGCCGAAGGCGACGCCGGTGCGGCGCGAGTCGGTGGCGTCATGACGTACGACTTCCGTGACAAGGTCATCGTGGTGACCGGCGGTGCCGGTGGCATCGGCAGCGCCCTGTGCGACCGCTTCGCCTCCGGTGGAGCCCGTCTCGTCGTGGTCGACATCGACGAGGCGCGGGCCAAGGCAACCGCCGGCGGCTTGCCCGGGAACGGGCACGTCGGAGCGGGCTGCGACCTGCTGGACCGCGCGGCGGTGGAGCGCATGCTCGACGGCGTGGCCGTCACCCACGGCCGGATCGACGTCCTGGTCAACAACGTGGGCATGACCAGCGCCGAACGCTTCGACGTGCGCAGCGTCGAGAGCATCGAGCGGGAGATCGATCTCAATCTGCTCTCCCCGTTGGTCACCACGCGCGTCGCCATCCCGCTGCTGCGGGCCTCCGGCGACCCTCGGGTGGTCACCACGGTGTCCCTCGGAGGGATCTTCCCGCTGGGCGAGACTCCCATCTACACCGCCTCGAAGTTCGGGCTGCGTGGCGCGATGCTCGCCATCGGGCTCGACCTGCGTGGCAAGGGCATCAGGGCCGGCTCCGTGTTGCCGTCGGCGACCGACACCCGGATGCTCCGTCAGGAAGCCGTCGACGGCGGGAACTCCATGCAGTTCCAGGACGCGCCGCAGCAGCCGTCGGACGTCGTCAGAGCGGTCGTGAGCCTGCTGGACAAGCCGCGCCTGGAGGCGTACGTGCGGCCCGGCGAGTCCTGGCTGGTACGTGTCGCGATGCTGGCGCCGAACCTGCTGCCCCGGCTCTTCCCGCTGTTCCGTAAGCGCGGTGAGCGGGGCATGGCCCGCTACCTGGAGGACCTGCGCCGCAGGGGACTGGCCCGTCGCGTCGGTGGCCGATGGGAACTGGTGGAGGAAGCGTGAGCGGTGCAGAACTGCGGGTCGTCAACCCCGCGACCGGTGAACTGACAACGACCGTGCCGGCGGCGAGCGCCCAGGACGTCGCGCTCGCCGCCGAGCGGGCGCACAAGGTGTTCGAGAGCGGCGTCTGGTCCGGCCTTGCCCCGAGGGAGCGGGCGGCCGTCCTGCTGCGCCTGGCCGAACTGATGGAGCGCGACGCCGAACTACTGGCCAGGCTGGACTGCGAGGACGCGGGCAAACCGATCACGGAGTGCCGAACCGGAGACGTGCCCGGGGCGATCGAGTCGATCCGCTGGTTCGCGGAGGCAGCCGACAAGCTCTTCGGCCGCATGGCTCCCACCGGTCACGACAGCCTGGGCCTGGTGAGCCGGGAACCGGTCGGGGTGGCCGCCGCCATCCTGCCCTGGAACTATCCGCTGGCCATGGCGGCCTGGAAGGTGGGCCCCGCCCTCGTCGCGGGCAACTCCCTGCTGCTCAAGCCCGCCGAGGCCACCCCGCGCTCCGCCCTGCACCTGGCCGAACTGGCCGCCGTGGCGGGCCTGCCGGACGGGGTGCTCACCGTGCTGCCCGGCCATGGCGCGGTCACCGGTACGGCCCTCGCCCGCGACCCGCTCGTACGCGCGCTGTCGTTCACCGGATCCACGGCCACGGGCCGCCGGATCCTGGCCGATGCGGCCGAGACCAACTTCAAGCGGGTCTCCCTGGAGATGGGCGGCAAGAGCCCCCAGGTTCTGATGCCGGACGCGCTGCACTACGGTGACGAACTGATCGACAACATGATCGAGGCCGCGTTCCTGACCATGGGACAGAACTGCACTGCAGGCTCCCGAGTGCTGGTTCATCGCGACATCGCCGACGAGGTCGTCGACCGGTTCACCGCCGCGGCCGGTGCGCTGGTCATCGGCGATCCGGCCGAAGAGGGCACGCAGATCGGCCCGCTGATCAGCCACACGGCCAGGGACCGGGTGGCGGCGGCCGTCGAGGAGGCACGCACCGTCGGAGCGGGCATCCACACCGCGGGTCTGCCCACGGGTCTGCACCCGGAGGGCGCCTACTACCCGCCCACTGTGGTCACCGACGCCCCCGAGGACGCCAAGGTCCTGACCCAGGAGCTGTTCGGCCCCGTCGTCGCCGTGCGGACCTTCGCCTCCGAGGACGAGGCGGTACGGCTTGCGAACGCCACGGAGTACGGTCTCGCCGCCTCGGTCTGGACCCGTGACCTGGACGCGGCGCTCCGGCTGGCCCGTGGGATCGAGGCCGGTGTCGTCTCGGTCAACGCCTACAGCGAGGGCGACATCACCACCCCCTTCGGCGGGTGGAAGCAGTCCGGTTTCGGCGGTGCCGAGAAGTCCACGACCGCATTCGCGCAGTGGACCAGGGAGAAGACCGTCTGGATCCGCGCCAGGTGACGGTCGCGGGAGGGGCGCACCCCGCTTACGGAGTGGTGTGCCCCTCCCGTCGCGTCGTCTCCTCACGCAGCCGCACCGGCGCCACCCCGTGCCAGCGCCGCACCGCTCGCCGCAGCGCCCGCACGTCGGAGAAGCCCGCCTGCCGGGCGACGTCCCGCAACGTCAACTCCGGTCGGCGCAGCAGCTGTTCGACCCGCTCGCGGCGCACTCCGTCGACGACCGCCTCATAGGTCGTGCCGCACTCGGCAAGGCGGCGCCGCAGAGTGCGCTCGCTGGAGGCGTGCCGACGGGCCTGCTCGACGAAGGGCGGTACGTCCGGCAGGCTCTGCGCGATCGAGATCTCCAGGACCTCCAGCAGGTCCTGCTGGTCTCGGCGCGACGTCACCTGCTGCTCCAACAGCTCCATGACAGCGGCGTAGGTGACGGGATCACGGCCCGGCATCGGCCGCCGGGCCCACTCCGTGGGGAACACCAGGCGGTTCTCCGCGGCGGCGAATCGCACCGGGCAGTGGAACAACTCGGTGAACGGACCCGTGTCCTGTGGGGCGGGGAAGGCGAACTCGACGCTCTGCGGGGCGAATGCATCTCCGGCGCTCAGGCGGGTCAGGGTGACGACGCTGGCGAACGCCTCCTCCGCGAGGAAGACCGCGACACCCGGATCGAGGGCGGGGTCGGGCAGTTTGGCCCGCAGCACATAGCCCGCCTCCTCGGGGCGAGCCGACCAGACCAGCATGGCCCCGGACAGATTCTGGAAGCGCACACCGGTCTCGATGGCGTCCTGCAATGTGTCGGCGGCCAGCATGGCGAAACCGGGGAGCCCCCAGGCCGTGAGGTGCTGAGCCGCGCCCACGCGCAGGCCCAGATGCGCGTCGCCGGTGAGTTCCACAGCGCGCCGGATCACCGCGCTGCCCTGCCGATAGGAAACCCGCAGCGCGGCCGAGCGCATCACGTCCTGGTCCAGTCCGACGTCCGTCAACAGCGGCTGGAGGTCGAGCCCGTACTGGTCGGCGACCGGGGCGAGGTAGCGCAGGATGTTCGGCGGAATGGTGGCCGAGGTGCTGCGGCTGGTCCCGGGCGAGGAAAACAGGGCGGGAATGTCGGGCATGCGGGTCCTTGTGGCCAGGGTGAAACGTGGTGAACGCGTGAAAGGTTGACGGGAGTTGTGAAAACCGAGCAGGATTCGGTCTACTTCCTCGCGCCTGAAGTGAGCGAAGTGACGCGACCGGCCTGTTCGCGTATGCCTTTGAACCACTCCGCGCATACGCCTGCCGTTCGCACTGTGCCACCTCCCACACCTTGATTTCCGTAAGGGCCCATCTTGTCGCGCTCGCAATGTCTCAGAATCCTGCCCGCACTCGCTGTAACCGCCTTCACCGCTGCCGCCGTGCCGCTGCTCGGCGCCGGGGTGGCAAACGCGACGACATCCGGTGGATGTCAGTCGGCCACGGTGCAGTACCGCATCGTCGGCGCCGACGGAAACGTCGTCGGCGCGGACTGGACCTCGCAGGGCGGGCTGTACCTCTGGAAGACCGCGCCCGGAACGGTCGAGGTCCGGCTCGCTCCCGGCCAGACGGTCGGGGACGGATGCAAGTACCCCGTCTCTCTCGCCGAGTACACCACCGAGGGGCCCGACTGGTACACCTCGGGCCACCAGGCCCTGGTCGACAAGGCCACCGTCTACCTCACCGCGGTCGACGTCGCCGGATCGGACGACGCCAAGCGGACCTGGCAGAAGCTGAGCGTGAAGTCCCCGGACTGCTACGGCCAGATCGACCTGTACGGCGACGACGTCACGTACGACGGTGGCACGGGCGAAGGTCATGGCCCCGCGCCCTATGAGCCCGGCAACGTCGTCACCCCCTACCACCTGATAGCGGCCTGGAACGGCGGCGAGAAGCCGTGCACCCCCGACAAGCCCACGCCCACCCCGTCGCAGCCGACCCCGACCACTCCTACGACGCCCACGACGCCGGCCGGGACGACCCCGCCGGCCACCCCGACCACGCCCAAGCCCTCCACGACACCTCCCACCACCCCGGACGTGCCGCCGCTTCAGTCGACGCCGCCGGCCACCCCGAAGCCGTCGCCCAGCGACAGCACACCACCGCTGGCCGAGACCGGTTCCAGCGCACCGGTCGGCCTGATCGCAGGCGTAGCGGCCCTGGTGGTCGCGGTCGGTGGCGGGGCGGTGTACGCGGCTGGCCGCGCGCGTCGCTCCTGACGAGGGAACGAGGCGTCGCTGTCACGTCGTAGCAGGACCAAGACGGCTCCCGCCCTGGGCGGGAGCCGTCTTCCGTTGGCCAGGGGCGCCATGTGTTCCGCGCACCGTGCGACGGCCGGGCGCCGTTGCCCCGGGAGGCGGTCCACCCGGCCGTAGCGAATCAAGTGTCTTGGACGGTTGATTGACACTTCTTGGGCGGGGCATCCGGCGACCGCTATCCTGGCCGACGAACCTGCAGGTGAAGAAGAGGAGAGCACGTGCCCCGCATGGCGGCGAGCGATCGGAGGGCCGAGCTCCTCGAAGCGGCGATCCGGGTCATGACGCGGGACGGCGTGGCCAAGGCGACCACCCGCGCGATCGTGAACGAGGCCGGTATGCCCCTCGGGGTGTTCCACTACTGCTTCGACTCCAGGGCGCAGCTGCTCGAACTCGTCACGGAGACCCTCACCGAGCGGTACGTCGCGGAGGTCCGAGGCCTGTACGCGCCACACAAAGAGATCCGCGACAGCATCCTCGACAGCATGCACGCCTTCTGGAAGGGGTTCGAAGCCAACCCGCGCGAGCACCAGATCAGCTACGAGCTCACGCAGTACGCGCTGCGCAATCCCGGCTTCGAGAACGTCGCGAAACGGCAGTACGAGATCTTCCTGAGCGCCCACGCCTCCCTCCTCGAACTCGCCGCCGACAACGCGGGTATCGAGTGGACGGCGCCCGTACCGGTCCTCGTGCGATACGTGCATTCGACGATCGACGGCCTCGTCATGACCTGGCTGGTCGACCGCAACAGCCACGACAGCCAGGCGGTCCTCGAACTGCTCGCCGATCATCTCCTCCAGCACGCCCGGCCCCGGGAGGCCTGAGCCCGACGGAGCGGAAAGCTCATCCCGCGGTGGCGGACGTGCCCGGCTCCGACCACACGTCGGGCGGGACCACGCCGAGCGACCGGCCACGCGGGTCGAGGACCCGGCCGAGGAGCTTGTCGTGGCGCAGGGTCATCGTGCGGTCGGTGACGACGAGTCCGGGATGGACGTCCGAGAGACGGGTCTCCAGCCGCAGCACGTCACTCGACACCTGGATCACCGGCTGGCGCCCGCGTGACCTCGCGACGTCCAACTTCCCGCAGCTGCGCGGCCACTGCCTGGCGAACTACTTCACCGATCCCGTCTTCCGGGCGGCACTGCCCCGTCCGCCCGAGGAGGACCCGCAGTCCGCGATCCTCCACTGGACCCAGGTCTTCGGCAACCCGCTCACCTGGCAGGATCTGGACTGGCTGCGCTCACTGACCAACCTGCCGCTGATCGTCAAGGGCATCTGTCATCCCGAGGACGCGCGGCGCGCCCGCGACGGGGGAGCGGACGCGATCTACTGCTCCCATCACGGCGGGCGCCAGGCCAACGGCGGCCTCCCCGCCCTCGCTGCGCTGCCCGCCGTCGTCGAGGCGGCCGACGGCCTGCCGGTCCTCTTCGACTCCGGGGTGCGCAGCGGTGCCGACGTCATCAAAGCTCTTGCGCTGGGCGCCAGGGCCGCCGGCGTCGGCCGCCCGTACGCCTACGGCTGTGCGCTGGGCGGCACGGACGGCATCGTCCACGTCCTGCGCGCGCTGCTCGCCGAAGCCGATCTGATCATGGCGGTCGACGGATACCCGTCCGTGGACGACCTGGTTCCCGAGGCGCTTCAAGCCCTGTAGAGGCGTGCCCGGCGAGGAGCCGTCACACGGCCTGTCCCGGCGGCGAGCCCGTGTGTGGCCGCCGTGGTCCGCTGCGCGGCCGCGCAGGCCCTCGGGCCCGACCTCCCTTTGCACCCACCGTCGCTCTCCGAGCGAAGATCTAGGAAGGAGCCATGAAGTGAACGATCCCGCCCGGGGGCTGCCCTATCTGTAGGCCAGTTTCCGGAGTATCCGGGAGGAGAGAGGCGTGGGCAGAGCGCGCATGGTGCGGACCAGTGTCGCTGTGGGCCAGGGGAAGTATGCCTGAGCCGGTTCCTTCTCCAGGGCGCGGATGACATGGCGTGCCCCCCGTTCCTCGCTGATCTCGAACGGTTTGGGCAGCCCGTCCTCGCTGATGCGTTGCGTGGCCACGAAGCCGGGATGGATGGTGGTGAACCGGATTCCCCGGGGCCCGAGTTCGACGCGGGCCGCGTCCAGAAGGGTGCGTGCGGCGGCCTTGGCGGCAGAGTACGGGCCCTGGCGGGGGATGCCCATGAGTCCCGCGAGGGAGTTCGTGTGGGCGATCAGGCCGCCGTCGCGCTGCTGCAGCATCTGCTCGGTCAGCGGAATGAGGTAGTTGACGACGACGTCGTAGTTCAACGCCATGATCCGTGAGACGTCGGCGACGGAGACCTGGTCCATGGCCATGTCCGGCCCGTCACCCGCATTGAGCAGCGCGATGTCGACGGCCCCGAACTCCTCGGTGGCGGCCGCCACCACGCGGGCCGCCTCGCGCGGGTCGAGGGCGTCGGCGGCGATGTCCAGGCAGCTGCTGCCCGCGGCCCGCACCTGCTCCGCGATTCTGGCCAGTTCGCGGGTGCGCCGGGCCGTGATGACCAACCGGTTTTTGCCGGGGGCGAGTTGGCGTGCCACTTCCGCGCCGATGCCCGAGGACGCGCCGACGATCAGGATCGTGCGGTCGGTGATCCTTGCCATGGATGTTCCTGTTCTCGAAGGTGCGGCGAGCGTCTCGGGACGCGGGAGCAGGCGAAGCCGGCGCGGGAGCGCGCGGGTTCGTGGTCAGGACGGGAGTACGTACGCCTCGATCCGCGCACCGTTGAGTTCCCTTGCGCGCGGCGGGTCGTCGGTCGGGACGGTCGCCGCGTACAGGGTGTCTCCCTTCGGGCCCGCGACCAGGCAGCTGAGCGTGCGCTGGCTGGTCGCGACGCGGTCAAGGATTGTGCCGCCTGGGCCGACCCGGACGCATTCACCGCGCAGTGCGTTGGCGACCCAGGCCGTGCCGTCCTTGCCCGGTGCGATGCCGTCGGGGGCGATGGGGCTGCTCGAATGGTCGGCGATGGCCTGGTGATCCAGCAGGGCCGAGATGCGGCGCGTGATGCTGCCGACCAGCCCCGGGTTGGTGACCGCCTTCCACAGCCAGGGTTCGATCAAGGGAGCCCAGGCGCGCGGCGGGCCCAGTCGCCCGTCCGCCAGCACGGGCAGTGCCACCAGCCTCATCGCGAGCGTCTCGGCGACGAGCATCGTCCGGCCCTCGTCGATGGGGAAGAGGCCGTTCGTGAACGCCAACGGCTCGCTCAGGCCGATGAGTTCACCCTCGGGCGAGAAGCAGGCGATTGGGGCCCGGGGCGGGCCGGGCGGTGCGTAGAGCATGGAGTTGGGGTGCCGCTCGAGGAAGGCGTGGTAGTCGAACCCGAAGTTGCCCACATAGGCGCGGCCCTCCTTGTCGACGTACATGTCGTTGACGGGGCCTTGGGCGATGTCCCGCAGGTCCGCGTGCACGGCCAGTGAGCCGTCCGGCTCCAGCCGGTACACACACAAACCCTCCATCGAGACGACCAGCATCCGTCCGTCGGGCAGGAAGCCGATCCCGCCGGCGCGGCCGGGGACGTCGACGACTTTCTCGGGCCTGCCCCGAGTGTCCCAGCGGTGGACCGTGCCGTGGGCCATGTCGCAGAACCACAGGGCGTCGTCGTGCCAGCGCAGCGACTCCAGAACGCCGAACCCGTCCAGCACGACGGTGGCTTTCGGTTTCACTCTTGCCTCCCCAAGGTGATCACGCTTGCGTGTACATACGACGGCCGAGGACCAGCGGGGACAGTGAGCGCACCCGGGTATCGGCGAGCAGCCGCGGGGCATGCCTGGCCCAGTGGGCGAAGGCGCCGACGCAGTAGACGACCTCGATGACCGCGTCCTCCTCCGCCTTGCCGTTCTCGGCGACGATCGACGCCACGATCTCCTGACGGTGGGTGAGCATCCAGTGGCGGGCGCGGGCGAACAGTCGCGAACGGACGTCGGCACCCAGACGTGCCCAGCCGGGCTGAGCGCGCAGCGCGCGCTCGACGGCCGCCGCGACCTGCTCCGCGGAGGTGTCCGCGACGCGGCCGATCACTTCTCCGGTGGCGGGATTGTCCACGGCGATGGTCGCGCCCGGTACGGCACCGGCGTCACCGGCGGTTTGGGGATCGGTCACGGAATCTCCTGCGAGGCGTTGACTTCAGTCCGTTCAGAGTGAGACGGTCGCCCGTACAAGTCAAGCGTCTTGGACATTTGACCAACTTCTTTCCCCCCTCCTTCCCCTGCGGCGGCCGACGCCATGACTCACGCCGGGAGTGGACCGTAATGAAACGCAAAGCGAAGATTGTCATCGGTGGGCTCGGGGTCCCCGAGTCCCTGCGCTGGCATGAGGGCGCCCTGTGGTTCTCCGATCTCGGGCACGGCACGGTGCACCGGTGGGACGGGGCCGGGCGGCTGGACACCATCTGTGAGGTGCCCGGACGGGCCGGCGGTCTCGGCTGGCTCCCGGACGGGCGTCTGCTCGTCGTATCCATGGACGGCGGCTGCGTCGACCGGCTCGAACCGGACGCTGAGCTGGTCGAGCACGCGGACCTGCGGAAGATCGCCGGCGGCCCGGTCAACGACATGCTGGTCGACGCACAAGGGCGGGCCTACGTCGGCAACTTCGGCTTCGACTACTACACGTTCGACCGCGAGAACCCGAACTCCGTGCTTTATGAACCGCCCGGCCCGCCGCGGGCACCGATCGCCGTCTTCGACCCGGACGGGGGCCTGCTCGGCCTGTCGGAACCGCTGATGTTCCCCAACGGGCTGCTGCTGAGCCCGGACGGCACGACGCTGATCGCCGCCGAGACGCTCGGTCTGCGCCTGGCCGCGATCCCGGTCCGGCCGGACGGCACGCTCGACGCGCCGCGCCCCTGGGGCTCGCTGGTCGCGCCTCTGCTGTGGCGGCTGGTGAACGACGGGGGAGTGCTCGGCAAGGCCACCCGGAAGATCTCCGCGTTGATGGATCACCCCGAGATCGCCAAGCGCTCGGCCTCGCCGATCGCGCCGGACGGCCTTGCCTGGGACCCGGACGGTCGGACTGTCTGGGTCGCCAACGCGCTGCGCGGCGAGTGTGTCCGGGTCGAGGAGGGTGGACGGATCCTCGACCGTGTCGCCACCAGTCAGCACACGCTGAGCTGCGTGGTGGCCGGCGGCGACGGCCGCACGCTGTTCGCGGCGACCGTGCCGACCGACGACCCCGTGCACGCCGCCGAGCTCAATGACGGCCATATCGAGGTGTTCCAGCTGTGAAGCGTGGTGCTTCGGCTGTGAGCCGCGGCGTTTCGGCCGTGAGCCGGAAGGTAAAGGTCGCGTTTCAGCCACTCATGAACAATTGACTTGGACCAGTGTCCAAGAGAAAGTCTGAGGCCATGAGCAAGCAACCCCAGCACGACCGTGTCGTTCTGGTGACCGGCGCGGCGGCAGGTATCGGAGCCGCGATCGCCGAAGCCGCGGTCGGCGCCGGCCACCGTGTGCTGCTGACCGACATCGACGAGGCGGCTGCCCGGGCCACCGCCGCCCGCCTCGGCGGACGCGCCGCCCCCTTCCGCCTCGACATCCGGGACCCGGAGAACTGGAGCAAGGCCTTCGACGCGGCCGAGGCCGAATTCGGCCCCGTCGACATCCTGGTCAACAACGCCGGCATCATCACCACCGGCAACACCCGGGACCTGAGCCTGGAGCAGCACCGGGCCATGGTCGAGGTCAACCTGATCGGCACCATGACCGGCGTCTGCACGGCCATCCCGAGGATGACCTTGCGGGGCAGCGGCCACATCGTGACGATCTGCAGCATGAGCTCGTTCCTGGCGCTGCCGGGATACGCCACCTACGGCGGCACCAAGCACGGGCTGCGGGCCTTCCACCACGCCGTCGCGCTGGAGGAACGGCACGGCCCGCTGGACTTCACGATCATCCACCCAGCGTCCACCCGTACCCGGATGCTCGACCAGGAGCTCAACGACCCGACCGCGATCACCGCGTTCGCCGAGAAGTCGGTCCCGCCCGCGGAGGTCGCGAAGGTCGTCGTCGGAACGTTCCACACCAAGCCGACCGAAGTGGTCTTCCCGACCCTCGCCGGCCGCGTCCAGCAGATCGCGGGTGCGGTCCCGCAGCTCATCCGCCTGCTCATGCCCACCATCGAAGCCAAGGGACGGCGCGAGCGCGACCGTCTCCTGGGCGCCGGACGCACCCGGCTGTCCGACCCGTCCGGAGGCGCGTGATGACGACCGAGGAAGACCGCATGAGCACATCCGAGACGTCCACGCCCGACAAGGTGTGGGCCGCAGCCAGCGGGCTGAGCGAGGTCCGGATGACCCAGCTCGCCAAGGCGACCGAGCACCTGGAACCCCCCTTCGCCGTCGTCGACCTGGACGCCTTCAACCTCAACGCCGCCGACCTGGCCCGCCGTACGAGCGGCAACGCCACCATCCGCCTCGCCAGCAAGTCCGTGCGCAGCCGCGACCTGATCCGCCGCGCGGCCGAACGACCGCGCTACCACGGCATCCTCGCCTTCACCCTGCCCGAGGCCCTGTGGCTGGCCGAAGACCACGACGACGTGGTCATCGGCTACCCGACCACCGACCGGGAAGCACTGCGACGGCTCGCCGCGGACGACCGCGCCGCCGAACGCGTCACCCTCATGGTCGACTCGGTCGGCCACCTGGACCTCGTCGACGAGGCCGTGGGTCCAAAACGCCCCGACCTCAGGGTGTGCATCGACCTGGACGCCTCGCTCGAACTGCTGGGCGGGCGCGTCCACTTGGGCCCGTACCGCTCACCCGTGCACACCCCGCAGCAGGCCGCCGACCTGGCCCGCGCCATCACCGAGCGGCCCGGCTTCCGGCCCGTGGGCGTGATGTCGTACGAGGGCCAGATCGCCGGCCTGGGAGACAACCCGCTCGGCTCGCCGATCCAGGGTGTGCTGCGGCGGGCCATGCAGCGCCTGTCGGCCCGCGAACTCGCCGAACGCCGGGCCGCCGCCATCGCCGCCGTCGAGAACATCGCACCACTGGAGTTCGTCAACGGCGGCGGCACCGGATCGATCGAGCAGACCGCCGCCGAGCATGTCATCACCGAGATCGGGGCGGGATCGGGGCTCTACGGCCCCGGGCTGTTCGACCACTACCGCCGTTTCCGGCCCCGCCCGGCCGCGTTCTTCGTCATGCCCGTCGTACGCCGTCCCACGGCGAGGATCGCCACCCTGCTCGGCGGCGGCTGGGTCGCCTCCGGACCGGTGGGCGCCGACCGGCTGCCGACCCTCAGCTGGCCGCAGGGCCTGAAGCTGACCGCGCTCGAAGGTGCAGGAGAGGTCCAGACCCCCGTGCTGGGCGAGGCCGCGCACGGTCTGCGGCTCGGCGACCACGTGTGGCTGCGCCACGCCAAAGCCGGCGAGCTGTGCGAACGCGTCAACACCCTCCACCTGGTGTCCGGCACCGAGATCGTCGGTCAGGTGCCCACCTACCGTGGCGAGGGACACGCGTTCCTCTGAATCCCCCTGCCGTGCCACCCCCCACTCGCCCTTCAGGCCGAACCCACCTCCCGGAGGCCCGATGTCCGCCGAGTTCACATCACCCGCACCTGCGGTCGCGGCAGCCCCCGTGGGTGTCGTCCCGGACGGACCCACTCTGCCCGTGTCCCGTCGCTGGACCTTCGTCTACAGCATGGTCTGGTTCGGCTACTGGATGGCCAACCTCGTCCCCCTGCAACTGCTGATCCCCCAGCAACTGCAGGAGATCGACCCTGCGGGCAAGGTCACCGACTACGCCGTCGTCAACGGCGTCTCGGGCTTCGTCGCCCTGCTCGCGCTCCCCGTCGCGGGAGCCCTGTGCGACCGTTCGCGCAGCCGCTTCGGCCGACGCAGGGCCTGGCTCGGCGGCGGTGCGCTGGCGTTCGCGGCCGGTCTGCTGGCCACGGGTGCGCAGACCACCGTGTGGGGAGTGACCCTGGCGTGGTCGGCGGCCATGCTCGGACTCGGAGCCGCGACCGCCGGCCTGACCGCGGTGATCGCCGACCGGGTGCCCGAACGGCAGCGCGGCATGATCTCCAGCGCCATCTACGGCCCGCAGGCCCTCGGTGTGGTGGTCGGTATCGCCGTCGTGTCGGTGTTCGGCCTCTCGGCCGCGAACGGCTACGTCGTCATGGCGGCGCTGCTCGTGGTGTGCGCTCTGCCGTTCCTGCTCTCCTACCGGGACGTCTCGCACGAGACGGAGCCGGCGCTGTCGTTGCGTGCGGTGTTCGCGTCCATGGCCGACTCGCTCGGGAACCGCGAGTTCGCCTGGGCCTTCGGCGGGCGCCTGCTGGTCAACATGGCGAACTCGCTTGGCACTTGCTACACCCTCTACTTCCTCGCGGACTCCCTCAAGGTCAAGGATCCGGAGGGCAGCCTGCTGTTGGCCACGATCGCCTACCTGCTCGCCGGGCTGGTGGCCACCTACGTCGCGGGCGCGCTCTCCGACCGCCTGGGCAGACGGCGGATCTTCGTGGCCCTCGCCGCGTTCCTGCAGGCCCTCGCCGGTTTCCTCGTCGCCGCCTTTCCCAGCATGTCCCACGAGATCGTGGCGTCCGCGCTGATGGGCGGCGGCTTCGGCGCCTACATGGCGGTCGACCAGGCACTGATCACCCAGGTCCTGCCGGACGCCGAGAGCCGGGCGAAGGACCTCGGCATCATGAACATCGGCGCGATCGTCCCCCCGGCCCTCGCCCCGCTCATCGCCAGCGTCATCATCACCTCGGGGCTCGGCTACCCGGTTCTCTTCACCACCGTCGGCATCGGCGCGGCCGTCGGCGCGATACTCACCTACCGAGTGCGCTCGGTGCGGTGACCATCGTGAAAGCGGCCAGTAGGGCTCCGTTACCGGTAGTTCGTTGAATCCGGCGGTGGTGCGGGTTGGCGGCAGGTCGGGTTGGTCGTAGGCCGGTGGTAAGGGTCAACTGCCTTGGTGGGGGCTGAAGATGACCGCTCGCCGTCCCTGTCCGCCCGCGCCGGGGCCGTTGGAGGAGTATGCGGCCCGGTTCGACGACCTCTTGTTCGGTCTCGCGCAGCGCGGCGGGGTTTTCGTGAGTATCTGACCGGGCTGCCGGCGCCGTGGGAGCGGAACAAGACGATCACCTGCCTGGCAGGGGCGGAGCCGGTGGCCGGTGCGGGGATGCCGCGGCGTCCTGCTCAAACGCTACGAGCGGTCAACCCGACCGCGCTCCGCTACGGCCAATACATTGCGCCGCGCCGGCCGTGCCTCGGCGCGGGCCCGGGGCCGGCGACATCTCTCGCGCCGCGGTGCTGGTCAGACGCCTCTTCGGCGCGCAGGGCTGCCGCGTCGATCGGTTACGAGCCCGGTCTTCGTCCCGATGTCATGGGCGAGGAGGCTCTCGGCGGTGTCCGCGATGGTGTCCTCAATGGGGCGTGCTCTCCACCCGAGAAGCTTCTCCGCCTTGGCACTTGTGGCGTTGAGATCCCGGCCGAGCTGGTGCTTGAGCAGTCGCAGTTCCGGGTTCACGATGCCCAGTGTGCGTGCGAGCCACACGGGCAGTTCACGGGTCGGGGCCTGCGCGGCGCGCTGACCCAGGCGGTCATGCAGAATGCGTGCGATGTCGATGACGCGCAGGCTGGCGCCGGCGATTGCCAGGAAGCGTTCGCCGGCGGCTGCCGGATCGGTCATTGCGCGCACGTGCAGATCCGCGACGTCGCGGACGTCGACGAAGCCCATCCCGAAGGGAGGGCACGCAGGCACCTGTCCCTCGAGCATTCTGCGGACCAGACGCAGGGATGGTGGGTCGTCCGGGCCGAGTAGCGGTCCAAGGACCCCCACGGGATGAACCGCTGCCAGTTCCAGACCACCGCCTTCGTCCTGGACGAACTGCCAGGCGGCGCGTTCGGCGAGTGTCTTGGACCGCTGGTAGGGCGGGATATCGCTGTCGACGTTGGTCCAGTCCTCCTCGGTGAACGGGGTCGAGCGCGGAGGGTGCCCGATCCCGACGGCGCCGAAGGCGCTGGTCAGGACGACCCGGCGCACGCGGGCGTCGCGAGCGGCGCGCAGCACCCGCAGGACGCCCTCGCGTGCCGGGACCACCAACTCGTCGTCGTTCGCCGGCGTATGGCGCAGTGTCGGCGAGGCGACGTGGAGGACGAACTCGCAGTCGGTGACGGCAGCGTCCCAGCCGTCGAGGTGTTCAAGGTTGGCGCGTACGACCGTGAGACGGTCGTCGTCGAACGGTGCGGCCGCGTGCAGCCAGGAGCGCAGCGCCGGCTCGCGCCGCAGGTCACGGACTGTGGTGCGTACGGTGTGCCCGGCATCCAGCAGAGCCTGGATGCACCAGCTCCCGACGAATCCGGTTCCTCCGGTGACCAGTACTCGTGTCATCTGTCTCTCCTCAGCTCTCGACTCGTGCAGAAAGGGGTGCCGGCGGGTGCGTCGCACGATGCCGCTCGGTGGCGGCCACGCTGCTTCCGAGGAGGGCGTGGCCGATCATGATCGGGTAGATCACGGCGCGCTCGAACAGCCCGATGTCCCACATCCAGCCGGTGAACACGTCGGCCATGAAAAGGGGGAACGCGATCAGCCCGGCGGTGCCGAGAGTGATGCTCGCGATCGACCGGCCCCTGGTGAGACCGATGCGGGTTCCGCCGGCTCCGACGGCGATCGCCATGATGTTGCCGGCGAGCATGACGCCCTGCGCTCCGAAGGTGTGGAATGCGATCAGGCCGTTGTCGACGTTGGCGTTGGAGCCCTGGAAGATGCCGACGAGCGAGACTCCGACGCCGGCGAGGACGGCGAGGATCATGATGATGATCGGGCGGGTGCCCTTGCGCGGGTCGAACACGAGGAATGCGCCGATGATCAAGAGAGTGCCGTAGATCACCCAGCCGGTGTCCATGACGGGACCGAGGGGGGAGTTGGCGAACTGTCCGAACGCGGTCTGCGGCGGGCCGGTCAGGCCGAGGTGGCTGACCCAGTTGTACAGGGGCGAGTACGGAGGGTCCTGCCATGCGGCGGCGGTGATGAACTCGGCGACCCAGGAGACGAGCGGGCCAAGAAGGATGAGGAGGGCTCCGGCGCGGGCAGCCGCGCCGGAGCGGACGATGGGTTTCATGCGAGGGCCATGCCGGGGACGCGCTTGCGGATGGCCTCCATCTCGGCTTCGTCCGAGACGCCCTGCCAGTCGTAGCGGGGGGTGTACGGAGCCTCCAGTGCACGCACTTCGTCGTCGGTGAGCTCGATGCCGACAGAGGCCACGGCCTCGTCGATCTGTCGGATCGAGCCGGCGCCGACCAACGGCGCGGTGACGACCGGCTGGCGTCGCAGCCAGGCGAGCGCGACCTGTGCGCGGCTGACACCGTGAGCGTCCGCGACCTGCCCGACCGCGTCGATGATCGCGTGGTTGGACGCCTCCTCGGCCGGCGAGTAGAGCAGGTCCGCGTAGGCGCCGTCCGTCTCGGAGCGCACCGTCGAGCGGGCGTCGTCCCACGCGCGGGTGAGGCGGCCGCGGGCCAACGGCGACCAGATGATCGTGCCGACACCCTCGTCCAGGCACAGCGGGATCATCTCCCGCTCCTCCTCACGGGCGAGCAGGTTGTAGTGGTCCTGCATCGACACGAATCGCGCCCAGCCGTTCTCCTTCTGCAGGCGGAGAGCCTTCGCGAACTCCCACGCGTGCATGGACGAGGCACCGAGGTAGCGGACCTTGCCTGCCTTCACGAGGTCGCTGAGTGCCTCCAGGGTTTCCTCCCAGGGGGTGGCGTGGTCGTTGCGGTGGATCTGGTAGAGGTCGATGTAGTCGGTTCCGAGGCGGCGCAGCGAGTGGTCGACCTCGGTCATGATCGCCTTACGTGACAGTCCCCGTCCGTTGGGTCCCAGCCGCATCGGATGGCGCAGTTTCGTGGCGATCACCACGGCATCACGGTCGGCGAAGTCCTTGAGCGCCCGGCCGAGGATTTCCTCGCTGGAACCGTTGGAGTACATGTTCGCGGTGTCGAAGAAGTTGATCCCCGCCTCCAGCGCGTGCTTGATGAGCGGTCGCGCGTCCTGTTCGCCCTTGGACCAGACGGGGTGCCCGCGGTCGGGCTCGCCGTAGGTCATCGCGCCGATCGCGATCGGGGATACATCGAGGCCGGTCATGCCGAGCTTGATGTAATGCATGACGCTCCTTAGAGTAGGTGGAGAGCTCTCCACATAACGTAGTGGAGAACTCTCCACTTATCAAGGTGAGGTCCTGTGGTCCGTTCGGACGCCCGTGAGAACAGGGCGCGCATCCTCGCCGCCGCACGCGAAGCTCTTGCGGCGGACGGCAGCACGTCGATGAACCAGATCTCTCAGCGCGCGGGAGTCGGCGCGGGCACCCTGTACCGCAACTTCCCCACCCGTGAGTCGCTGGTTCTGGCCGTCTACCAGGACGAAGTGGCACGCATCATCAACACCGTGCCCGACCTGCTGGCCCGGATGTCGCCGCTGGAAGCGCTCCGCCACTGGACGACGGACCTCGTCGAGGCCATGCGCCGGAAGCACGGCCTCGGCGACGCCCTCGGCCCGGGCGCGCACCAGGCGATCAGCGAGCAGAGCTACGGGCCGGTCATCGCCGCCATCACAGAACTCCTCGACGCCGGCAAAAGGGACGGAAGCATCCGCCTAGACGCCGACCCAGGCGACTTCCTCCAACTCACCGGCGCCTTGTGGCGCGCAGCGTCCAGCCCCGAGGACCGGGCACCCCACATGCTCGCGCTCATCCTCGACGGACTCCGCACGCACCGGTAGACGACGGGCACGCGACGGGGCCCGCCAGATAAACGACTTTTCTGCGGAATCGGATGTGTCATGCTTGCGCTGCTTTGCCCTGCCGGACGCCGACGACCGGTGGGAGCTGAGCTGTGCCGGGTGCCGTGAGCTGCCGAGGTGTTGGCCCGGCCGGGGTCGGGGTATCGGCGAGTCTGCCGAGGAGTTCGTCGATCGCGGTCTGACCGTCGGTGAGAGCGGCCTGTTCGTCCTCGGTGAGCGGGATCGAGACGGCCATCTTCTGCAGGTTGTCTCTGGCTTCGAGGAGTTGGGCTCTCGTGGAGTCCTTTGGGGAGTAGAAGTCGCAGCGGGCGCAGGCCATGCGGTGCTGGCACTGTTCGAAGAAGGTGTGGGTGCAGTAGCCCTGTCCGAGGTCGTAGTGCTGCCAGGGTTCGCCGGCCGCGGCGGCGCCAGAGGCGACCGCGTCGCGGCCGACCGATGGGCCTGGCTGATCATCGCCGTCTACGCCCAACTCCGGCTCGCCCGGCCGCTGGCGGCCGATCTGCGTCGCCCCTGGGAACGGCCCTGCGAACCGCACAAGCTCACTCCCGCCCGCGTCCGCCGCGACTTCCGGCACCTGCGCCCCAAGGCCGCGAGGCTTTCGCACGGCTTCTACCCGGTGAAGGTCAAGAGTGCTTCTTGGGCGTGTGATTGATGAGCTTGTTTATGTTGTGCACCGTGCCGAGGCGCTTGATCTCGGCGTCCACCGCCTGGCGGCCTCGGTAGTTGAGGTGTCGTCCGAAGCGTTGGAGATCTGGGCGAATCCCGGCTCGATCAAGCTAGGGCGAGGCCGAGGACACGTGCGGTCAGGCGCCCGGCCCATCTTCGGGGCGTGGCGTAGTCAGGAGGTAGGGCGTGGCCATGTGCGCGTCAATCACCTGGACATCATTGGTGAAACCTGTGCCCACAGGCCACGCCCGCCGGTCGGCTCAGCGCTGGGTGTAGATGAAACCGATCTTGTCGACCCCGTCCCCGGAGCGCCCGTGGAAGCCGGCGATCCGCCAGCCGGACGGCGCGGTGCGGGTCACCCTCGGAGGTCGTGGTGCCGCCGGCGAGGGTGCGGCCGAGGTTGGTCCTGTACGGTTCGTGACCCCGACATTGAGGATTCAGGACAACTGCGCGGCTACGTGCGGGGAGTGGGAGCGCGTCACTTCCCGTATCCGGTGATCTGGGCGATCCACTTGATGAAGTCGTCCGGGTCCTCGTTGGCACCATGGCCGCCGTCCCAGTACATGAGTGCGTTGACGTGGTCGCCGAGATTCTTCAGGCTCGCGGCGAGGTTGCCGACGACCGTGAGCGAAGTGGCGGTGTCGCTGGTGCCGACGCGGATCCACCAGTACTTCGAGCGGGCGGAGTTCCTCTGCCCGATGAAGTGCATCGGGTTCATCAGCGTGATCTTCTCGGAGAGGTCGCTGTCCAGCCGCGCACCGGACTTCCCGGTCGCGTGGCGCAGGCTGTAGAGCGTGAAGTGCCGGGCGTTGGTGGACTCGTCGCCGAACTCGATGTTCTCGGCGGCCGAGGCGTCGAAGGCGTCGAACGCCGGCACGCTCTTGCTCCGCTCCACGTGCGCGACGAAGTCGTCCCAGGCGAAGGTCGCCTTGCCGCCGGACCAGGTGATCCAGGACTGCTCCTTCAGATAGGCGGTGCGCTTGGTGTCCGACAGGGCATTCAGATATTTCGTTGCGGCGGGCTCCAGGTAAGTCTTCAGCAGGTAATCGTCGTAGTTGCGGGCCGTGAGGGTGCCGAAGCCGTTCTCGCCCGTGAGCTTGAGTGATGCCTGGTACTCGGCGAACTGGGACCGGAGCGCCTTGGAGACGGTCTGGTCGACGGTTTTGCCGCTCAGTTCCGCGCCGCCGTACATCCACTCGTAGGCCATGTCGGCATGGTTGAGATCGGTGATCGGGCACCAGTCAGCGCTTGCAAAGATCGCGTCGCTGGCGTCGGCCGCGCCGATCTCCTCGAGGTGTGCGTCGTAGAGAGGGCTGTCGCCGGAGGCGCCGAGCAGCGCGGACATGGCGCCGCCGGCGCTCGTGCCCGAGGAGACGATCCAGTCCGTGTTGCCGGGGATGCGCCCCTTGTTGTGGCGGATGTAGCGCACCGCGGCCTTCAGGTCGACGATCACGGCTGGTGCCTTGCCGTAGTACTTGCCGTTCTTCTCGTTGTCGCGGCCCCGCGCGCCGGGCTGGACGACGACATAGCCGGCCGCGAGGGCGAGGTCGCCGTTGCCGACCATCTGACCGCCGCCCGTCATGTCGCCGCTCGGGGCGCTGCCACCCGCCGCGCCACTGGGCATCGCACCGCCGGGAGCGGCCCCGCTGGGCCCGCCCGGGGCGCCGCTGGGCGTTGCGCCGCCGCCGGGTGCCGCGCCGCCCCCGCCCATGCCGGCGCTGCTGCCGTCGGTCACGGACGAGGACATGTAGCCGGCGATGGCGTTGTCGAGGAGGATCGGTGCGCCGGAGGCGTCGATCTCCTTGTCCCCGATCTTCACGGGCACCATGACATTGAGGCTCTGGTACTTCTCGTCCACAGGCTTGGTGACATACGTGATCGCCTCCCAGAGGCGGTAGGTGACCTTCTTGTCGCCGTCCGCCGTGGAAACGGTCTTGGTCTTGGTCTTGTAGGCGTCCTTGTCGAACGTGAGAGAGACGCTCTTGCTGCTCGAGCCGCCGTTGTCCGAACAACCGGAGAGCACCGGCAGCGCCGAAGCCGCGGCCGTGCCGAGCGTCGCCGTCTTGAGTACCGTCCTGCGCTTCACTGATCTGCCTCTTTCGTACCGTGGGGGCTGGCAGCCGTGAACGTATGTTTCTGACAACATCATCGTCAACAATTTCGCTGGCTCTCACAGGGGATACGTAGCCGCCGTACGGGCATTCCACAGAGCCCTTCCGGGCGTCGCGTTTCTGATCAGGCTCTGATCCGGCTGTGATGCCACTCTGAACCCCGCTCTGTTTCCTGATGCACAGCGGTGGGGCCCGACCTGCGCTCCGCTCCGTCGGGACTCACTGTTCCCACCCCCCAGGGCACAGAAGCGAGAGACGAGTGACCAACACCATCAAGCGCTACGTGACGGCCTGCGCGGCCGTCGTCACCGCCATCTCCGGCGTGGTCGCCACCGCCCCCGCGGCCAGCGCCAACCCGTCGTCCGGCGTCAACGTCCGCGGCAAGGAGCCCTTCAACACCGATGTCCTGATGTCCAAGCTGTGCGGCGACATGACCGGTGCCGACAAGTCCTTCGTCTTCAACATCAACACCGGTGAGGTGGTGGACAGCGACAAGGCGTACGGGAAGGCGCCGTACTACCATCTCGCCGCCGGCGCGGCCCGCAGCGTGCACTCCGACCTGCCGTACGGCGAGCACTGGGCCCTCACCAACGGCTGGGAGGTCGTGGTCGGCAACTGCAAGTAGGCGCCTTCCGCGGGTCACCGGGCCGACGGCGTCCGGTGACCCGCGTCCCGCGCCATCAGGTAGCCGACGCCGCGCACGGTCCTGATCAGCGACTGGTCACGGTCGTCCAGCTTGCGCCGCAGGTAGTAGACGTACGTCTCCACCACGCCGGACTCGCCGTGGAACTCCGACTGCCACACCCGGTCCAGGATCTGCCCCTTGGTGACGACCTGGCCTGCGTTGCCCATCAGGAAACCGAGGAGATCGAACTCCCACTGCGTCCCCTCCCGCCAGACCTCGCGCGTCGACGGATCCAGCGCCACTTCCCCGACGCGCAGCAGCCGGCAGTCGACGGCGCGCCCGCGCCTCAGCAGCACATGGATTCGCGCAACCACCTCCTCCAGCGCGAAGGGCCTGGTGACGTAGTCGTCGGCGCCCATCATCAGCCCGTGCACCTTGGCCTCGGTCCGGTCGTGGGCGGTGAGGAAGAGGACGGGCGCGTCGACGCCGGCGGCCCGCCGGGCGCGGTAGGCCTCGAAGCCGTCGCCGTCCGGCAGGATCGCGTCGAGGACCACGAGGTCGGGGCGTACGGAGAGGCCGGCCGGGACGGCGTCCTCACCGAGAGCGGCCACGTACACGCCGAAGCCGAGCTGGCGCAGCCTCGTCAGCAGCGGATACGTACCGCTATCGGCATCCACGACGAGCACGCGAGGCGGTCTGGGCGATCTGTGTACCTTCACGTCCTGGAGGATGCGATTCCCCGACGCGGGGTGCACGCCGCGGAGGCGAACAAGGCGTGACATCCATATGACAGGACATAAGAAGGGACGTCCAGGGCGACCTGGGCGCCACGACCCGGTGCTGGATACCGGGATGCCGGCCCTGCTGTGTGAGGGCGGGCGCTGTCTGGGCGGTCGCCCGCATCGTGCGTCAAGGCGCGAGGCGTGACTGTTCTCCCCGATGCCGTGCCCCCGGTGAAGACCCTGAACGTGCAGCGACCCGCCGAAGACGGGGTGAGTGGGCCGCCGGATGGATCGATCAGGGCTGGGAGGGCATGGTCCCGCAGTTGGACGTGGTGGGTTTGCTCTCCAGGCGGTCGGTGAGCCAGGAGATGGCCGCTCCCTGGTCGGTGAGGAGGGGGGCGAGGTGGTTGGTGAGGATCCTGTCGCCGAGGTTGGGCAGGTCGACGGTCTTGTAGGTCACGTCGCCGCCCTTGCGGCACCAGTCCACGGCCAGTTGGCGGGCCTGGCCGTGCGGAACGATGTCGTCCTGGATGCCGGTGGCCACACGGACCGGGCCGGCCGGCTTGAGTGTCCCGAGGCGCTGGTCGTCGAGGACGGCCTGGGCCCTGGGTTCAGCGGCGATGATGTCGGCGACGGACTCGCCGCTAGTGGTCCAGGCGGTGCTCCGGTTGAAGCCGTAGCGGATGACGGCTTCGCCGACGCACATGGTGGACGCGTCGGCGAGGGCCTTGCGCTCGGCGTCGTTGAGGGTCGCCTCTGCGAGGCTGCGCATTGCGCGGGCACAAGGGCGGCCCGGGCCCACACAAGGGGGGCGTGTGAGCCGGGGCCGCCTGAGCCGTCGGCGGGGGAGTGCCATCGGCCGGGATCGAGTCTTGGCCCGCGAGGAAATGGTCAGTAGCCCCTCACGGGCACTCAAAAAATTCGGGGAAGGCCCCTGTCCGCGCGAGGTCTCGGCCGTTCGGCCGGTGTGCGCGGCCCGCGGCGTCGCGGAAGGTGGCCTTTCGGCTGACCCGGCGGCGCCGGCGGGCGGTTAGGGTCGCGCCGTGGATCTCCTGAGCAGCTTGCGCGCCATCAGCGCGTCTCCCGGGCCGGGTGGCCGCCGGCAGGGCCTCGTGCGGGCGTTCGGCGTTGTCCTTCTGCTGTCGGCGGCAGGGGTGGACCTGCTTCTTGCCGACCTCGGCGGCGCTTCGTGGCCTCAGCTGGTGGTGCTGCCGATCGGTCTGGCCGCGGTCCTCTGGCCCGCCGGCCGGCGGTCGGCGTGGCTGACCACGGCGGTGCGCACGGTCGTGCCCGCGGTCCTGTCCGGCGCGGTGACGGCTGCCGTGTTCCTGTCCGGCCGGGAGGCGCTGCCCGGCCCCGGCGAGACCGCGATCCTGCTGTGCCTGCTCATGGTCGCGGTGCGTGACTGCCCCGTGCGGTGGGCGGCGGTGTGCGGCGTTCTGGACGGTGCCGCGGTTCTGGTGCTGCCCTACAGACACGCGCCCGGCGACTCGTCGGTCAACCCGTTCGGAATGCTGGTGCTGGCCGGCGTGGTCGCCGGACTCGGCGGGTACCTGCGCGCCCTGGACCACCGCCGCCGGGTCGCGGTCACCGAGACCCAACGGGCCGAACGCCTCGCCATGGCCGCCGACCTGCACGACTTCGTGGCCCACCATGTCACCGGGATCCTGGTGCAGACACAGGTGGCCCAGCTCCTCGCCACGAATGACCCCGAGCGTCTGGCCAAGATCCTGAAGGACGTCGAACGCTCCGCCACCGAGGCCCTCGCCTCCATGCGCCGTACGGTTGGCCTGATGCGCGAGGCCCCGGAGTCCGGCGACACCGACCGTGACCCGGCGGGCGATCTGGCCGCACTCCCCGAACTGGTGGAGGGCTTCCGCGGGCCCGTCGGCCCGAAAGCCGCGTTGCGCCGCGATCCCTCGGTGCCCGGCGGCCTGCCCCATGAGGTGCAGGCCGCCGCCTACCGGGTCGTCCAGGAGGCCCTCACCAACATACGGCGCCACGCCGCCGATGCCACCGAGGTGCTGGTCGGCCTGACCTGCCACGGCCACGCACTGGAGGTGACGGTGCGCGACGACGGCCGTGGCGGCGCGCGGCTGCCGCAGGCCGCGCGCGGGGGCGGCTTCGGTCTGGTCGGGCTGACGGAGCGGGTCACCGCGCTCGGCGGCGAGTTGCGTACGGGACCCCGCTCCGACCGCCGGGGCTGGGAGGTCACGGCGATCCTGCCGACGGAGAAGACATCGTCGTGACCGCTGCGGCGCGCTCCGCCACGCCGCAGGGAGCAGAAGCGCGGCCGGCCGGTGAGTCCTGGCCGCGTTCAGGCGGAGGACGACGCCCCGACCGGCGCCGGGGAGCCCGTGACCTTCCGTCATCCGCCGTTCGGCCGAGGCCGGCCCGTCCGGGCCGTTCGCTCATGGCCGTTCGACCGAGGCGGCGGCCCCTGCCACGAGGGGAGAGTGGAGGCTCGTCAGGTCGCGGGGACAGGAGAGATGAGCATGACCATCCGGGTGGTCGTCGTGGACGACCAGGACATGGTGCGGTCGGGGTTCGCGGCATTGCTGTCGGCGCAGAGCGACATCGACGTCGTGGGGGAGGCGCCCAACGGCCGCCTCGGCATCGAGGTCAGCCGCAGCACGCATCCCGACGTGGTGCTGATGGACGTACGGATGCCGCAGATGGACGGGCTGGAGGCAGCACGGCAGCTGCTCGACCCGCCGCCCGGTGTGGTGCACCGTCCCAAGGTGCTCATGCTGACCACCTTCGACATCGACGACTACGTCTACGAGGCCCTGCACGCCGGAGCCAGCGGCTTTCTCCTCAAGGACGCCCCGGTCGCCGAACTCGTGCAGGCGGTGCGGGTGATCGCCGCCGGTGAGGCGCTGCTCGCCCCGTCCGTCACCCGGCGCCTCATCGAGGACGTGGCTCGGCGCCGCCCCGTCCCGCGCCGGGACCCCAGGCTGCGGCTGAACGGCCTCACGCCACGGGAGGCGGAGGTTCTGCTCCTGGTGGCGCAGGGCCTGTCGAACACGGAGGTCGCCGCGAGACTGGTGGTGGCCCAGCAGACCGTCAAGACCCACATGACCCGGCTGCTCGCCAAGCTCGGTGCCCGCGACCGGGCGCAACTCGTCGTCCTGGCCTACGAGT
The DNA here is from genome assembly GCF_053596855.1 of Streptomyces sp. NPDC001617. NCBI lineage: Bacteria > Bacillati > Actinomycetota > Actinomycetes > Kitasatosporales > Streptomycetaceae > Streptomyces > Streptomyces sp. NPDC001617. The sequence continues at coordinate 14,250 of NZ_JBSFHA010000064.1, read as the reverse complement.
CGGGGCTGGTCGCCCCGGGGATGTCCCACCCGGCCACGGGCACCTAGGCATGCTGCCCGGAACGTGGCTGCCGCGGCTCAGAGCGTCGCACGCAGGTGGCTGACCGTGACGAAGTGGTAGCCCTGGGCGGTGAGGGTACGCAGGATCTCGGGGACGGCGGCGACCGAGGTGGGGTGGATGTCGTGGATCAGGATGACGTCGTTGCGCTTGGCCTTGCTGATGACGCTCTGCGCGACCTTCGCGGCATTCGGGTACTTCCAGTCCTCGGTGTCCATGGTCCACAGCACGGGTGACAGGGGGGTGACCGCCCGGACCGTGCCGTCGATCGCGCCGTACGGCGGGCGGAACAGCGTCGGCTCCTTGCCGGTGGCGGCCTTGATCGCCGCGCTGGTGCGCTCCAGCTGGGAGCGGACCTGGGCCGAGGTCAGGTTGGTGAGGACCGGGTGGTTCCAGGAGTGGTTGCCCACCTCGTGGCCGGACTCCATCTCGGCCCGGACGACCTCCGGGTGGGTGGCGACGTTCTGGCCGACGACGAAGAAGGTGGCGCGCGCCTTGTACTGGGCGAGGTACTTCAGCAGCGTTCCGGTGTAGGGGACGGCGGGACCGTCGTCGAAGGTCAGGGCGAGGCACTTGAGCTTGGAGCAGTCCGTGGAGTCCTTGCCCTGGTCCGGCTGCGCGGTGACGGTCTGGGCGGGCGTGTTGGTGGCACCGAGGTCGAGTTTGCCGTCCGGGTGGACGGTCTGGCGCCGGGCGTGGGCTCCGAAGTCGGACAGGAACGGAGTGACGGTCGCCTTGGGGAGCGTGACGGAGACACGGCCGGCCGCGGCGACGCCGACGGTGTCCCGGTCGAAGTCCACCTTCAGGCCTCCGCCGGAGGTGAAGCTCATGTCGTCCAGGTAGGTGTCGCGGTACTCGCGGTCGCCGAGCGACGAGGCGAGGGTGTCGGCGGTGACCCCCTCCCGGTGCTCCAGGGCCTTCTCCACGGCCTCGACGAAGGCGTCCCGCGAGCCGTCGGCGATGAGCCCGGCGGACGTCCGGTACCGCTTGGCGGTGCCGTCGTACCAGTACGACTTGGTGGCCAGGCCGTCCCCGGCCGACGAACGGTCGACCGTCACCAGCCGGACACCCAGTACGTCGCCGGAGGCCGCGAGGAACGAGAAGCTGACGTTCAGCTCGGTCCCCTCGCCGCCGTCCCGGCCCTCCTGGCACGATCCCGTGCGGAAGGTCTCCAGGCGTGCGTCCACGTCCTTCTTCATCGCGGCCGTCATCGCGTCCGCCCCGGGGACGTCCGGGTAGGCCGTGGCCCAGGGGCAGGAGCGGTCGGTGCTGCTGTCACTGACGATGCTGACGCCCTTGAGCCTGGACAGGCCGGTCTGGGTGGCGGTGGTGTCGGTCCCTCCAGACCCGGACGGGCTGTTGGACGAGCTGTCGTGAGCGGGTGCGGAGTCCGCCGGAGACGATCCGCCGGCGCAGGCGGTGGTCAGCGCGAGCGAGCCGAGCAGGAGGAGCGCGGGGGCGAGGATGCGTCGGGGCATGGAGGAACCTTGGTGCGTGAGGTGCCGGGGAAAGTGGCATGTGCGGCGTGCCGGCCGTCTCCGCGCCACGGCGTCTCGCAGGTGCCGCCGATGGGGGAAAGCGCTTTGACGGCCGCAAGCTATGTCCTTATGACCTGTCCCATCAATCCCCGCCGCCCCACGTGTGACCACTCTCTCCTCCACCAGGGGCCCGGGCCGGAGGAGCGGCGGGGGCATCGTTCCCCGGCAGCCTGGCGGGTCGCCGGCTCGCATGGAACATCCCCGTCAGATCCTCACAACTCGTCACCACTCGTTCCTGGCGGACGAGGGTCGGGCGCGTGGTCAACGCCACCAGGAGTACCGCGGCGGCCTGGGTCCTGCCCGGCGACTGGAAGGTCATTTTCATGAGGCTCCCAGTGAATGCTCAGACGACCGGGGGACGATGACGTCGTCGCCCCCTTCGGGCGGCGACCAGACACCACAGGCCGTTCCGGATCCGGGCTTCCGCACGACCGGCCACGGCCGGCCCGGGCCTGAACCCGTAGCGGGCCGTACCGCCCGAGCCGCCGTTTTCCGGCGAACCAGGAGACCGCCCCATGAGCGTCCTCGACCTTCCGCACCGTACCGGCGTGCCGACCGGCGCGTCCGACATGGACGAGCGCACCCGGTGCCGGATCGGCTACGTCCTCGTCGCCTGCGGCCTCGCTCTGCTGCCCTGGCTGGTCGTGCTGGCCACGGGCTTTCCGGCCATCGTCGGTACCGCCCAGGAGTCCCTGACGTGGGTCGGACTCGACAGCCTCGAAGCCGTCGGCCTCGTCACCACGGGTCTGCTGGTCCTGTGGTGTGACCCCCGGAGCGTCCTCGCGGCCTCCGCGACCGCCGTGCTGCTGCTCGCCGACGCCTGGTTCGACACCACCACAGCGGCGTCGAGCGGTGACTTCGTATCAGCCCTGGCCATGGCAGTCGGCGCGGAACTCCCCCTCGCGGCTCTGTGCGCGGTCCTGACGATTCGCGGGTTCGACGTCCTGCGCGAACGCGGTACGGCGGCCCGAGTTCTGATCACGTCGTCACACAGGCCCTCTAGTACCCGGGTGTGACACCCGAGTTGGCACCCGGGTGTGACGTGCCCTTCCCTCCCGCGCCTTAGCGTCACCGCGCCCTGAACCAACCAGACCGGTTTTCGCACGGAGCGCGCATGCACCAGCACATCGACATCGACCACATCGTCGGGCTCTACCGCACCTACGCCCACGATCTCGACCGGGTCCGCGAGCAGCAGCGGGGACTGCTCGCGCCGACGACCTCGCTGAAGGCCCAACTCGACGACATCGAGGCGGAGATCACCTACCTCCTGTTGCGCGAGGCCCGCCTGGAGACGGTGGTCGAGATCGGCACCTTCCACGGCTGGTCCACCACCTGGATCCTCCAGGCCCTGAAGGACAACGGCACCGGCCACCTGTACTCGTACGACATCGTGGACCACGTCGCGCGGAACGTCCCCGAGCAACTGTCCACCGGGCGCTGGACGTTCACGCAGGGAGACGCCCGGGAGAACCTGGAGAAGATCCCGGATACCGCGGACTTCCTCTTCATCGACGCGGCCCACTCCGCGAGCTTCGCCCGCTGGTACATCCAGCACCTGCTGCCGCGCATGCGGCCGGGTATACCGGTGTGCGTCCACGACGTCTTCCACGGCCGCAGGCCGCTGCCGTTCACACCTGAACGACATCAAACGGACCCTCGCTCTGGGCCACCCCGTCCGGGACAGCAGGGACAACCCCATGATCTTCTTCACGCTGCGCTGACGGAACCGGCCGCCTGTGGGGAGGCGGCCGGCTTTCCGAGCCGTCTCAGCCCAGTTCGGCCAGTCGCCGTACGGCCGGGGCGGCGAAGGTCTCCATCCAGCGCGACGTGGCGCCCAGATGGCGCGAGATGATCACCGTGTCGACGCCGAGCTTGCCGTAGGGCTCGATGTCGCGGGTGAAGGTGTCCAGGTCCTCCTCGGTGGCGGCCGCTCGTACGTGAGGGTCCGGCGGACGGCGTCGTAGTCGCGGTCCGCCTCGTCGCAGTGCCCGCGCAGCACGTCCAGCTTGTACGCGACCTCCTCGGGCGAGGTCGCGAACAGGTTGCAGGCGTCGGCGTACCGGGCGACGAGCCGCAGGGTCTTCTTCTCACAGCCGCCGCCGATCATGATCTCGGGGTGCGGGCTGCTGACCGGCGGTGGGACGCACAGGGTCTCGGCGAGTTGGTAGTAGCGGCCCTCGAAGGGCCCGTTGTCGTCCGGGTCCCACATCTGCAGGCAGATGCGCAGGGTCTCCTCCAGCCGCTCGAATCGTTCCGCGAGCGGCGGGTAGGGCACGCCCAGGCCGTGGTGCTCGCGGTCGTACCAGGCGGCTCCGATGCCGAGGGTGGCCCGGCCTCCGGACAGGACGTCGAGCGTGGTGGCGATCTTGGCGAGCAGGCCCGGGTGACGGTACGTCACCCCGGTGACCAGGGCGCCCAGTCGCACCGTGGAGGTGTGGGCGGCCAGGTAGGCCAGGGCCGTGTAGGCCTCCAGCATGGGGGCCTCGGCGCCGCCGTTGAACTCCATCTGGAAGTAGTGGTCCATGACCAACAGCCGGTTCACGCCGGCAGCCTCCGCCGCGGCCCCCGCGGCGGTCAGCTCGGCGCGCAGCGCACCGCCTCCGTCGGGGTGGTCGAATCAGCTCGTCGCGGTCAGCCAGGAGAAGACGGTCTTGCGGCAGGTGCCGGCGTCGCCGTAGTCGTGGGCGCCCTGGAGGGTCTCGCGTTTCAGGGAGGCGTGGAAGCTTTCGCAGGCCGCGTTGTCGGCGCTGGTGCCGACCGCGCCCATCGCCCGGGTCACCCCGAACTGGTCGCAGAGGCCGGCGAAGGCCCCGGAGCCGTATTGCGCTCCGTGGTCGGAGTGGAACACGGCGCCGTCCAGGCCGCCGCGGGTCGAGGCGGCCATCCGCAGTGCGTCGGCGACCAGATCGGTGCGCATGTGGTCGGCGATGGACCAGCCGACGACCTTGCGGCTGAAGCAGTCCAGCACGGTAGCGAGATAGAGTAACTCCCCGCCTGCGAGCGGGAGATACGTGATGTCGCCCATGTATTTGCGGCCCGGCTCGGTGGCGGTGAAGTCCCGCTGGAACAGGTCCGGGACCGGTGAGGTGGCCGGGTCCGGGACGGTGGTGCGCATGCGTCTGCGCAGGCGGATTCCGGTGATGGAGAACGCCCGCATGATCCGGGCGACCCGCTTTTCGTTGACACGCCGCCCTTTCTCGCGGAGCTCGGCGGTCACGCGCGGGGAGCCGTAGGCGCCGCCGGACTCGCACCGCGCTCGCCGTCCTGGCTCTGGCCGCCGCGCTCTCGGCCACCGGATGCGGGGACTCTCACGGAGCCGGATCGCCGACCGCACTCGACTCCGGGATCAAGGGCCGCACCATGGTCGACGCCGGCTGCCCGATGGCCCGCGACCACAGCCCCTGCCCCGACCGCCCCCCGAGCGCCCGGCTGACCATCACCGCCGGCGAACCCCAACGGACGGTCACCGAGACCACTAGCGACACCGACGGCCACTTCCGCATCCCGCTGCCACCAGGCACCCATACCATCCACCCCGCCAACCTCACCGGCGCCGTCACCCCGATCGCCCAGCCGATGTCTGTCACCGTCGCCAGCGGACGGTTCACCACGGTCACCATCCCCTTCGATTCGGGCATCCGCTGAGACCCGAGACGCGGAGCCGCCCCGGCACAACTGCCGGGGCGGCCGTGGGCGATCAAGGGTTGCCGGTCAGGGGCTGTCCTCGCCGCCTCCGGTGCCGCCGTTGGCCAGCCACTGCGCGTAGGCGATCGCGGCCAGGCGCGCCGAGAAGGCGTTGTCACGCGCGGTGGCGGTCGTCACGGCAGCGGAGCCGGCAGCTGCGGTGAGGCCTGAGGTCGGCGTGTACATCGCCTCGTTGAAGACCGACCCGCTGGGGGCCGAGGCCACGGCGAACACGGGGTGTGCCGTTCCGCCGGAGAAGGACGTCGAGATGTAGTCGCCGACCATGGTGCCCTGGGTGGTGCTCGCCAGCCAGGAGTGGGTCATCGGGCCGGCCAGCTGGGTCGACGCGGTCCAGGTGCTGCCGCCGTTGGTCGAGGAGACGTAGCCGACGTCCAACTGGCAGGTGGAAGCGGTGCAGTTGGCGGTCGGGTGGTAGTAGTACGTCAGTGCCAGGTGCGCGGTGGTGCCCGAGGTGGCCGGGTCGACGGCGAGGCCGGGGATGAAGTGGTCGACGGTGCTGGTCGTCGCGTCGATCGGGATGCGGGTCACCGACGACCAGGTGGTGCCGTTGGTGGTCGTCGCCATCACGATGTCGTTGGAGGTGCAGGAGCCTCCGCTCGCGCGGAACCGGCAGTCCTGCCAGACGACGTAGACTTTCCCGGCGGCGTCGATCTCGGCGGAGGGCAGCGGGCCGCTGCGCAGACCGCCGCGCACCGTGAACGTACTGACAGTGGCCACCGTGGTGGCGTTGGTCCAGCTGCTGCCGCCGTTGGTGGACGTGAAGGCCCGGATCGCGGTCTCCGAGGCGTTGGCGATCGGGACCACCACGGTGCCGTTCGGCTGTACGACGGGCTGCCCGCCCAAACCCGTGGCGTTGTTGCCGGTGTTCTTCGACGCGCCCCAGGTGAGGCCGCCGTCGGAGGAGGTGGTCATCTTGATGCGATCGCTGTCGCCGTTGTTGTCGTACTCGGTGTAGCAGTTGCCGTAGAAGGCGCTCGTGGCGGTGTTGTCGCAGACGACCCAGTTCTTGTCGAGGCTGGAGCCGGTCGCGGTGACCACGGGGTTGCTCCAGGTCAGTCCGCCGTCGGTGGAGCGGCTGGTGAAGACCTCGGGCACGGTGACGGACGAGGTGATGGGGATGCTGGAGATCAGCCAGATGTTGTGCTTCGCGTCGTAGGTCACCGACGCGTCGCTGACCCGCTGGAAGGTGCCGCCCGCCTGCGTGGTGATCCCCGGCAGGAAGCCCCTGGTCCAGGTGGCGCCACCGTCCTTGGAGGTCGCGAAGCCGACGTTCGAGCCGCCACCGTCGGTGAACCTGCCGACCTGGAAGGCGGAGACGATGGTGGAGCCGAACGAGAAGGTGTCCGGCTCGACCTCGGTGGCGTGCTGGCTGGTGGAGTTGGTGTAGGGGTCGGTGCTGATCTGGGTGAGGGCGGGCGCGGCACTGGCGCTGGTCGTGGAGAGTGCCAGCGCGCCGGCCGCGAGGGCCGCCGTCACCAGGCCGGGTCTCGCCAGGCGGTGGAGCAGGGATGCCAGGGACATGATCCGTTCCCTTTCACAGAAGGGGCACGTCCGGCATCGGTGCGTCGCGAAGTGGGGTCGGGAGCATGCCTCGTACACGTCCGCGCCATCAGGGCGGGCGGAGCCCGGCCGAACCGAACGTCGTGCAGGACGTGCTGAGGGACGTCGACACTCTGCTGCGCAAGCATGGTCATGTCAACGCTTTTCATTGCAACACCGCCTGAATCGCAGGGAATTGACGTCCCCTTGACCCTCGGACACTTTGATAGTCCGCCTTGGAGAGGTCGGGGCGCAGCCAGAGCGCGGTCCAGTGCTGCTGGGTGAGGGTGGTGGCGAGGCGCTGGGCCAGGCGGGTTTTGTGCTGTCCGCCGGGGCCGTGCAGCAGCAGTGCGGAGGAGCCGGGTTCGCCCGCCCAGGTGTTCAGGCGGTCGAGGAGGCGGGTGCGGCCGCGGAAGGGGACGGTCTGACGGCGGGCGCGCAGCAGGGCCGCGGGGGAGCCGGCCAGCGTGCCGGCCGGGTCGGCGGGTTCGCTCAGGTGCTGCCATTCGGCGGGTTCGAGGACCGGTGCCGCGTGGTGGGACAGGTGGTCGGCGAGGGCCGTGCGGAAGGCGGGGGCGTTGAAGAGGACGTAGGCGGGGACGGCTTCGAGGGCGGCGTGGGCGTGGCCGGCCGGGTCGGTGGCGATGACGCCGGTGAGCAGGTGGCCGCAGAACAGGGCGGCCCCGGACAGCCCGCCCAAGGGCGAGGAGCCGTCAGCTGGGGGGGGTGTTGGTCGAGGTGGAGGACGTAGCGGTTGCCGATGTGGCGGTCGCCGGGGTTGAGGGTCCCAGGCGGGTGCCAGGTCCCGGCCGGCCGCCCCTCGCGCTGCACCAGGTCGGGCACGCCCCAGGTTTCGCACGGTGTGCCGGGCTGCTCGGTGGCCAGCCCGGCACACCTTGGGGGAGTGTCGGGCAGCGGGTCGAAGGCCGGGTCGGCGATGTGGAGGAGGGCGGCGGCTTGCCCAGTCGCTCCCGGCCGGTCCCCGGCACGTTCCGGCGCGGTACGGGTGACCTGGTGCACAAGGCGTCGACCTGGCCGCCACGATGCGGGCCGACCTGGCGGACTCGGACCACGTTGCGGACACGACGGCGCGCTGCAAGGCCGACACTCGGGAGCTTGGTGCGGGTGGAGTCCGTATGCCGCACCAGTGCACCTGCCTTCCGTCAAGCGGCCCTCGCAGATGGACTACCGTCTCAGTGACATGGACTTTCGGGCCGAAGTCCGGTTCTGCAGGAGGGGATCAGACCGTGGGGTTGTTGCAGAAGTGGGGGCGCAGACGGATGACCGAGGGGGCGATTGCGGCGCGGGAACGGGGAGAGAGCACCTACGTCTTCAGGCTGGCCTCGTCCAATGAGCAGATTCAGGGCCGGTACATCACGGTGATCGAATCTGAGGGATGGAAGCTGACCAGCCGTCACGAGGATTCCAGCAACCCACGTCAACGCTGGGTGCTGACGTTCCAGCGTGCCGACGCGGCGGACGTGGGAACCATCCAACCCTCCGAACCCGCGTAGCCACAGCTCTTCCCCGCTGGTACAGCCTGAGCGGCTTGATGAGGGAGGAACGCTGGCCGAACAGCAGGACGCCCGGGCGCGGCGGGCAGTCGACCGGGTGCGGACGCTGACCAGTGTGCCCCCGTCGGCAGGACCACAACAGGGGGTAGCGGTTCTTTGAAGGGATGATCGGTTCGATCTCGCAGACCACCGAGTTCAGTGGCCGTTATGAGGCGTCGGTGTAGGCGAGGTGGGTGCCGCAGACGGTGCAGCGGAAGAACTTGCTGCACTGGAGGAGGAGCAACGCGGCTCGCCGGGACGCTGGACCGTATCCACACAGGCTGGGCCCACGGCTCGGGGGCGGCGGCACTGACTGTGCCGCCGTTGTTGCCGGTAGCTGACCTCGCCACGCTCGACGTCTACCGGAACTTCCCTCAGCTCGCCCTCGTCTCCTCGGCCCTGGACGTTGCCACGGCAGGGACCGAACAGATCGAGCAGGAGGCCGTCTCGGGAGGGTTCGCGCCCGGCTCACTGCGCTCAGCCGGTCTGGCACTCCCGTCCAGCGCCTGCTACGGGGTGTACCTCCACTTCAGGGGTCGGCAGGTGCCGAGGGCGGAGAGCTGGTGACCCTGCTGGGGCAGTGCTTCCGTAACGAGGATCACTTCGACGGACTCCGCCGACTCAAGGCGTTCCGGATGCGCGAGGTCGTGGCGCTGGGAACCCCAGACCAGGTCACGGCCCACCTCGATCACTCCGCCCACTTCCTGCAGACCCTGGCCGGTGAGATCGGTCTGCCATTGGAACGCCGCGCGGCCTCCGACCCCTTCTACGACCAGTCCGGAGAACGCGCCACCTTCCAGCAGATCGTCCCGGTCAAACACGAGTACCTGTACAAGGGCATGGCGATCGCCTCCGTGAACACGCACCACACCTTCTTCGGCGAGCGATGCTCCATATCGCTGCCCAACGGAGGCCCGGTGTCCACCAGCTGTGTCGGTTTCGGGATCGAGCGGTGGCTTCACGCCCTGGCCGATCACTTCGACGGCGACTGGGGCCAGGCTCAGGAGGCTGTCGAGAAGGCCGAGAAGTCGCTGTCCTGAGGGAGCGCACGCGGCGGAGTGCTCCGGTGGGAGCGCACCGCCGCGACAACCTTCTCAGCCGACTTGTGGTCTGGCCGGGCGGTTGGCCCTCACACTCCAACGCCCATCGACGCGGGTGAGGAGAATGGGATGATCGAAACACTTGCTGACCTGGTCGCTGGTCAGGACCTCGTCGGAGGGACCGGACGCCAGACAACGCCCGTCACGCAGCAGCATCACATCGGTCGTCCCGGGAGGCAGCTCCTCCAGATGGTGGGTGACCAGGACCGATGCGAGATCCGGGTAGGTGTGTTGAAGCGTGTCGATCCGTTCGATGAGCTGCTCGCGGCCGGCGACGTCAAGGCCGGTCGCAGGCTCGTCGAGCAGCAGCAGTTGCGGACTGGGCATGAGAGCCCGAGCGATCAATGCACGGCCCCGTTCCCCTTGGGACAGCGTGGGCCAGCGTGCACTGTGCCGATCGCTGAGGCCGAGCAGGGCGATGAGACGGTCGGCATCGGCGACTTGTTGGGGCGTCGGCTTCCAGCGGGGCACGCGTTCGATGGTGTTGGTCAGTCCGGTCAGGACAACGTCCTCGACCTTGAGGGGCGAGCGCAGATCGTGCCGCGGGTTCACATGGCCGACGTACGAGCGCAGTTGCCGCATGTCGACCCGTCCCAGCCGGTGGCCCAGTACCTCCACGATGCCGCGAGTGGGGTGCGCGAGCGCCCCGAGGAGACTGAGCAGGGTGCTCTTGCCCGCCCCATTGGCGCCGAGCAGCGCCCAGTGCTCACCGGCTCGTACGGTCAGCGACACCTCACGCAGAATCGGATTGCCCTCGCGGACGACATCCACATCTTCGACGCGCAGTACCGGGGCTGCGCTCACGAGGAGGCCCGACCAGAGCGGTTGACGGCGGACATGACGGCGTGGACCGATGCGGTCAGAACCGAGGTATCCCAGCCCGCTCCCCAGCAGGTGACCTCGTTCACGCGGCACTCGGCGTAGGCGACGGCGGGGCTGCCCGGTCCTGTGCTGGTGGAGTGCTCGGTGTAGCTGAGGATGTCGACGGTGATTCCGACATTCCGGAGCGCATCGGCGAGGGCGGACAGGGGCCCGTTTCCGGTGCCCTGGCAGGAGCGCTCCTGTCCGCTGATGTGCAGAGTGCAGGTGAACCGGTGCTCGCCGGGAGCTGGTTCCGTGGCGCTCCAGGACGCCAGTGTGACCGGGCCGTCCAGTGCCGGGATGATGTACGTGGTGCGGAAGAGCTCCCACAGCTCTTTGTGGGACAACTCCTGACCGGTGGCGTCGGTGACGTGCTGGACCGCGCGAGAGAAGTCCGGGCGCATCGTCTGGGGCAGGTCCAGGCCGTGGTGGGTGTGCAGCAGGTGGGCGATGCCTCCCTTGCCGGACTGGGAGTTGATGCGGATGACTTCCTCGTACGTGCGCCCGATGTCGCCCGGGTCGATGGGCAGATACGGCACGGCCCATGGGGCTTCCTCGACGGGCAGGCCCTTCTCGGCGGCCTGCTTGGCGTGGTGGGTCATGCCCTTGGCGATGGCGTCCTGGTGGGTGCCGGAGAAGGCCGTGTGAACGAGGTCGCCCCCGTAGGGGTGGCGGGGGTGGACCGGCAGCCTGTTGCAGTACTCCACCGCCTCGCGCACCGCGTCGATGTCGGAGAAGTCGATCATCGGGTTCACGCCCTGTGCGTACAGGTTCAGCGCCAGCGTCACCAGGTCGACGTTCCCGGTGCGCTCGCCGTTGCCGAACAGGCAGCCCTCCACGCGCTGCGCCCCTGCTAGGACGGCGAGTTCGGCACAGGCGACGCCGGTGCCGCGGTCGTTGTGCGGGTGGACCGACAGAATCACGGACTCGCGGCGCGCCAGGTGGCGGTTCATGTACTCGATCTGGTCCGCGTAGACATTGGGAGTGGCGATCTCCACCGTCGCGGGCAGGTTGTGCACCACCGGCCGGTCCGGGCTCGCTTCCCACAGCTCGGTCAGGCTGTTGCACACGTCCAGGACGAAGTCCGGCTCGGTGAGGTTGAAGACCTCCGGGGAGAACTCGAACCGGATGTCGGCATCCGGCCGTTCTTCGGCACGGCGCATCAGGTGGGCGGCGGCATCCCGGATCAGCTCGTGGACTTCGGCGCGGGAGCGGCCCAGGACCACGTCCCGCCACGTGGGGGCGGTCGCGGTGTAGAGGTGCACGAGGGTGCGGGGGAGTCCTTCGACGGAGGTGATGGTCCGGTCGATCAGGTCCTGGCGGGCCGCGGTGAACACGGAGACGGTCACGTCATCGGGGACAGCGCCGCTGTGAGCCAGGTGACGCACGAAGTCGAAGTCGGTCTGGCTGGCGGAGGGGTAACCTACCTCGATCTCCTTGAAGCCCATGGTGACCAAGAGGTCGAACATCCGGCGCTTGCGCTCGGTGTCCATCGGCTCGGCCAGGGCCTGGTTCCCGTCGCGCAGGTCGACCGGCACCCACAGCGGAGCCCGCTCGAGCCGGTGCGACGGCCAGGTCCTGTCTGTCAGGGGCAGGGCGACGCGCTGGTCTGCGGGCTGGTAGCGGTGATGCGGCATCGCGCTCGGGCGCTGGGGGTTCCACCGGGGGGCATCAGCCGGGATGCCACCGGAGGGAGTGCGCAGGGTGGGAAACACCGTGCTTTGGAAGGAGGAGGCCATTGTGCGGAACTTCTTTCAGTCGGCCAGACGTTGACCGGCGCAGCCCGGTAGCCCGCTGCGGGGTGCCGGTCGTGTCAGGCCCCGCAGCGGCAGCCGAGGAGAAGAAGCTCGTGCAGCAGCATGGGGGTACAGTAACGACAACTCAGCTCCTCAGACAACCTGAGAGGTGTGGGAAGGTGAACCTCACATGTCACTAGGTGCCTTGCGGCCGTCCCCTTTGGTCGAGCAGGCCACTGAGCACCTGCGCGAACAGATCACCGGGGGTGAATGGGCCGTGGGGACGAAGCTCCCCGGCGAGACCACTCTGGCCACGTCCCTTGGTGTGGGGCGCTCAACCGTTCGTGAAGCTCTGCGGGCACTGGCCGGCGCCGGGCTGGTGCAGGCACGCCAGGGAGCCGGTGTCTTCGTCATCGCGACCAAGCCCAAGGAGGACTGGGCCACCCGGCTCCGCCAGGCGGCCATCACCGATGTCTACGAGGTCCGAATGCTCGTGGAAGTCGAAGCCGCGCAGTTGGCCGCGCAACGCCGCACCGACGACGACATCGCCGCCCTGCACAGTGCCCTGGCCAGGCGCCGGGACGCTGCGAACGCAGGCAACGCCGAATTCGTCGAGGCCGACATCGCCTTGCACGAGGCCGTGGTCGCCGCAGCGCACAACCCGGTGCTCGCAGGATTGTTCACCGAGTTCGTACCCGTGCTGCAACGACGGCTTCTCGATCTGGTCGAACTGCTCAACCTGCGCTCCGACAATCCGAACCACGGCGACGAGGGGCACACCGTACTGATCAACGCTGTCGTGCAGGGGGACGCCGAGGCAGCCGGACGCGCGCTGCGGGACGAACTCAAACAGACTCTCACCTTGCTTCACTCCCTCTGACCTCGTCTGCCCTTCAGAGGACGGTAGTCATGCTCGACGCCGAACCGTGGATACGGTATTTCCCCGTCTCTGCACCGCCCACCACGCCCTGGACGGTCCTCTTCTTCCCGCACTCAGGCGGCTCCGCCGGCTCCTACCAGCACCTGGCGGCGCAGCTGGCCGACACGGCGCGGACGGCGTGTGTCCAGTACCCCGGGCGCGGGGAACGCCAACGAGAACCCCTTTTCGCAGATGTCCACGTCCTCGCGGATCAGGTGGCCGAAGTACTCGCCCGGGTACACGAGGGCGGCCCGGTGATCTTCTTCGGTCACAGCCTGGGGGCGGCGGTGGCTTAGGAGGTCGTCCTACGAGTGCCTGACCAGCGGCAGACCGTCCTTGTGGCCTCCGGGCATCCTGCTCCTTCTCGTACCCGTCGCCGGCGGCCGGGTTGACCATGAGCGTGGCGTCGTGGATGCGGCGGGCGGCGCCGGTCTTCCGCCAGGCCGGGCGGACTCCGATCTCCTTCAGGCCGGGCGGACTCCGATCTCCTTCAAGGCCAGGGCCGGACGCTCGGTGTACTTCTGGCCGGCGTCGGGCTGGTGCGCTGCCAGTAGCGGTCGCAACGTCCCCGACAACCTGCCGACCGGCATGAGCTACCGCGAGGCGTGGACCGGCATTCCTGCTGTGGCCAAGGCTGTCCGAGCCGTGTACACGGTGTGGCCCGGCTGAGCCGTCTCAGCGTCCGCCGGCAACGACGGGGGAGTCACCGCACGCCGGACGTCACGAGGGATATCCACGTGCGCGAACCGTGAGGACGTCGCCAGAATCGCAACAAGTGCACCATCACCTGGAGTTGCCATGTCCCACCTCCTTCCACGACGCCGTCGAGAACTACCTCGGCATCGTCACCCAGCACCTCCGCATCGACGTGAACAAGGCCCCCGAGTTCATCGCGTACTGGGCCCTGCTCAAGCCGGAGTTCAAGCTGCCGAAGAAGGACTCGATGAAGCGTCTCAACGACGCTCGTGTGGCCCTCAAGCACAAAGGCGCCTTCCCCTCCGAGCACCAGGTCGAGCAGGCCCGCCAGACCGTGGACGACTTCTTCACCACGGTCACACCCAAGGTCTTCGGCGTCGACTTCGACTCCATCGACACGGTCGACCTACTGACACAGCCGGAGGTTGTCCGCCTTGTGCGCGAGGCAAGCAACCCGGCGCACCTGGGCGGGGCGATCGACCGGGACGCGGCCGACAAGGCGGCACGCTTCCTGCAGTTGTGCGACGCGTTCGGGCTGCCGGT
>NZ_JBSFHA010000063.1:0-61567 GCF_053596855.1 Streptomyces sp. NPDC001617 | reverse complement strand
CACCATCGTCATGGCCCGGACCTCCGGCAGCCCCGGCGACCCGGGCGGCGCCACCATGTTCCTGGTCGACGCCGGCACTCCCGGCATGCGCATCGTCCGGAACATCGAGACTCTGGACGAGTAACTCTTCGCGGGGCACAGCGAGATCCTCTTCGAGAACTGCGTGGTGGGCGAAGAGCAGGTGCTCGGCACGCTGGACCGTGGCTTCGAGGGCGCCGAGGTCCGGGGCTCGGTCCCGCCCGGTTGACGCACTGCATGCGCTGGCTGGGAGCGGTCCGCCGGGCACAGGACGTCGCGCTGGAACGGGCAGGAAGCAGGACGGCGCTCGGCTCGGCGCTGGGAGACCTCGGCATGGTCCAGCAGATGCTGGCCGACTCCGAGATCGACATCGAGGCGAGCCGTGCCCTGATCCTGCGTACCGCTTGGGAGTTGGACACCCGTTCCGCCGCAGCCTCGCAACTCACCTCGGTGTCCAGGACCTTCGTGGCGGAGGCGGTCAACCGGGTGGTCGACCGGGCCGTGCAGATCTGCGGAGCGCTCGATGTCTCGGCCGCCGACGCCCCGCTGGCGCGACTGTTGAGAGAAGCGCGGCCGTTCCGCATCTATGACGGACCGTCGGAGACCCACCGCTTCGCCATAGCCCGCCGCGCGGTGCGACCCTACCGACAGTCGTCGGCGTAGACGACCGGGAGCGTTGCCGGGTACCGACGGAGATCAGCCGTCGGCAGCCGGCCAGGGATTCGTACGGCGCCTCCCTGACCGACATGACCACCACCCCGGCGGCCCTCAAGACATGGCGCAACCGTCCGGCCGCGCGGCATCGTCAAGCTCCGCTCTCGGGATGGGTGAGGTTCGCTCCGGTCGCCGGGTCGAACACGTGCGCCTTGGCCATGTCGACCAGCAACTCCACCGGAGCGCCCTCCCGGGCGCGCGTGGCGGCGTCCAGGCGGGCCACGATCTGCTGGACCTCCGCGCCCGTGTCTCGCAGACCCGAGTCAGCCGCCAGTTCCTCCAGTTCCGTAGTAGTCGCGGATCCGCCCTCCGCGGTGAAGTACACGTACGCGTCGGAGCCCAGCGACTCCAGTACGTCCACGGTGGCGGTGAAGACAGGGCCGCCCCGGCTTGGTCGAGTCGACAGGGCAGCGTCCTCGAAGGCCTCGGGCCGCAGGCCGACGATGACCTCGCGGGGCGCGTTCTGCCGCTCCAGTGCCTGCCTCGTACGGTCATCGAGGGGCAGATCGCCCAGGGGCGAGCGCAACAGGCCGCCGTCCAGGGTGGCGTTGAGGAAGTTCATCGCCGGCGAGCCGATGAAGCCCGCGACGAAGAGGTTGCGCGGCAGGTCGTAGAGCTGTGCGGGTGTGCCGATCTGCTGGACCAGGCCCTGCCGCATCACGACGACCCGGTCGCCGAGGGTCATCGCCTCGGTCTGGTCGTGGGTGACGTACACGGTGGTGGTGCCGAGGCGCCGTTGCAGGCGGGAGATCTGGGTGCGCATCTGCACCCGGAGTTTCGCGTCCAGGTTGGACAGCGGCTCGTCCATCAGGAACGCCTTGGGATCGCGGACGATCGCCCGGCCCATGGCCACCCGCTGACGCTGGCCACCGGAGAGATTCGCGGGTTTGCGGTCCAGGTGCACTGTGAGGTCGAGAATCCGGGCGGCCTCCTCCACCTTGGAGTTGACGGTGGTCTTGTCCACCTTCGCCAGTCGCAGCGGGAAGCCCATGTTCTCGCGCACGCTCATGTGCGGGTACAGCGCGTAGCTCTGGAACACCATGGCGACGTCGCGCTCCTTGGGAGCGAGTTGGTTGACCACCTGGTCACCGATGCGCAGGGTGCCTTCGGTGATGTCTTCGAGTCCGGCGATCATGTTCAGGGTGGTGGACTTGCCGCAACCGGAAGGACCGACCAGGATCACGAACTCGCCGTCGGCGATGTCGAGATCCACGTCCTTCACGGCGAGGGATCCGTCAGGAAAACGCTTCGTGATTCCCTCTAGGGTGATCTCGGCCATGATGGTGCCTCCTTGCCTTCATGCCTTCCGGGTCCGGGTGTCGCGATCGGTGTGGCCCACCAGCGGCCTGCCTGCCGCGGTCGGCCCGGTCACCCCTTGACCGCCCCGGAGGTCAGTCCGGCGACGATCCGCCGCTGGAAGAGCAGAACGAAAATGATGATCGGAATGGTGATCACGACAGCGGCGGCGGCGATGGACCCGGTGGGCTGCTGGAACTGCGAACTGCCGGTGAAGAACGCGATCGCGGCCGGTACCGTGCGCGCGGCCCGGGTGGAGGTCAGCGAGATGGCGAACAGGAAGTCGTTCCAGCAGAAGATGAAGACGAGGATGGCCGTGGTGAACACGCCCGGCGCGGCCAGCGGAGCGATGACCAGCCGGAAGGCCTGCGCGGGTGTGGCCCCGTCCACCTTGGCGGCCTTCTCCAGGTCCCATGGGATCTCCCGGAAGAACGCCGACAGGGTGTAGATCGCCAGCGGCAGGGAGAAGGTCATGTACGGGATGATCAGCCCCACCCACGTGTCGAAGATCCCCACGATGCGCTCGATGTTGAACAACGGGGACACCAGGGAGATCGGGGGGAACATGGCGATCAGCAGCGACATGCCGATGAGGACCCGCTTGCCGGGGAACCGGAGCCTGGCCACCGCGTAGGCGGCCATGGTGCCCAACACCACCGCGATGACCGTGGAGATCAGGGCGATACCGATCGAGTTGATCAGCGCGCGGGTGAATTCGGAGGTCTTGAAGATGCCCCGGTAGTTCTCCCAGGTCCACTGCCTGGGGATGTAGTTGCCATCGGTGAGGGTGCTGGGCGCCTTGAACGACAGCGCGGCGATCCACCACACCGGAAACAGGGCGTACAGCACCACCACCACGTTGATGACACTCCAGCGGGTGGCGTGCGTCCTTCCCACGGCGGCCATCAGCGCTTCACCTCCGCGCCAGGTGCGGCCGCGCCGAAGAGTTTGACGAAGGCGAAGGCGATGATCCCGACCGCGATGAAGATCAGGACCGAGATCGTCGAACCGATGCCCAGGTTCAGCGCGGTGAACAGGTTGTCGTAACCGAGGATCGACACGGAGCCCGTCTCGTGCGCGCCCGAGGTCAGGATGTAGATGTTGTCGAAGATCCGGAACGCGTCCAGCGTGCGGAAGAGCAGCGCCACCAGGATGGCCGGTTTCATCAGCGGCAGCACGACCTTGAAGAACCGCTGCCGGGCGGTGGCGCCGTCCACCATGGCCGCCTTCAGGGTTTCCTCGGGGACCAGCGCGAGACCGGCGAGGAGTAGAAGGGCCATGAAAGGGGTCGTCTTCCACACCTCGGCGAGCACGATCAGCCACAGCGCGGACCACTGGTGGGTCAGCGGGGCCGATCCGCTGGGCAGCAGCCCCGCGAGGTAACCGAGTTGCGGCGTCCAGGCGTACTGCCAGGAGAAGGCGGCGACGACGGTGACGATGCCGTAGGGGATGAGGACCGCGGTGCGTACGGAGCCGCGGCCGAAGATCGTGCGGTGCATCACCAAGGCGAGCCCCATTCCGAGGACCAGTTCGATGGCCACGGACACGCCGGTGACGAACAGCGTCACCCAGAATGCCTCCCACCAGAAGGGGGAGGACAGGACCGCACCGTAGTTGCTCAGGCCCACGAACTTCGCCTGTGCTGGGAAGCGCAGGTCGTACCGCTGCAGCGACAGGTAGACGGCGTATCCGATCGGATACGCGGTCACGGCCAGCATGACGACCACGGCCGGCGAGCAGAGCAGCCAGCCCAGCCGCCGCTCCTGCCTCGCGCCGGCCGAGAGCGCCGCCCGGTCCTGCCTGGCCTGCTTCGCCTCAGGAGGCGGTGGGGATCCGGCCGGTTCCGCCTGCATACTCATCGGGGACCGCCTGACGACGAGACCAGCACTCGGGCGCGCCGGCCGAGGGGGTGGTGGTTCACGGGATCACTCCCTTGGATTGCAGAGCATCGTCGATCTGGTCCCTGATGGTGCGGACCGAACTCACGGGCTTGATACCGGAGGGCGGGGACAGACTGTGGGAGACGGCGATCGACACGTTCTGGTAGGCGGGGGTGAGCGGGCGCACGCTCGCCGATTCCAGGGAAGCCAGCACCTCCTTGGCGAACGGATACGCCTTGACGAACGGCGGCTCGTCGTACAGGCCACGGAGGGTGGGCGGCAGACCGCCGACGATCGCGGCGGTGAGCTGGTTCTCCCTGTTGCGTAGACACAGGGCCGCCTCGAAGGCCAGTCCGGGGTGGCGGGAGTAGGCGCTCACGGCCAGGTCGATGCCGCCGATGGTCGGCCGTGCCGGGCGGTTGGCATCGAACCTGGGGTACGGCGCCCAGCGGAAGTTCTTGAACAGTGCCGGATTGTTGGCCTTCATCGACGGATAGACGAACGGGTAGTTGAGTTCGAAGGCGGCAACCCCGGACTCCATCGCAAGACGGTTCGGGTCCTCCATCTGGTTGGACAGGGAGGGGTCCGCGGCCGGAGAGTGCGCGAGCTCGCGCATGATCCCGGCGGCCCGCACGGCGGGCGGACCGAGGGAGGGCTTCGTCGCCGACGGGTTGAGGATGGAACCGCCCGCGCTGTTGATCAGCGTGTTGAACCAGACGGTCAGGCCCTCGTACTGCGCACCCTGGATCTCCACATAGTGCGGCTTGCCCTGCCGGGCGAGGATACGGGCCATGTCCAGCATCTCGGCCCAGGTCTTGGGCGGGGTGGGCACCAGGTCCTTGCGGTACCACAGGAGCTGGGTGTTGGTGTTGTACGGGACCGCGTACAGCTTGTTCTTCCAGGTCGAGGTCTGCAGCGGTACACGCAGGGTGCCCTCGGTGGCCCGCCGCTTCGCCGCGCCCGTCCACGCGCGGATCCAGCGCGCCTCGGCGAATTCCGCCGCCCAGGTGACGTCCAGGCCCAGGATGTCGAGCGTGTTGTCGTGGGCCGCGAGCCTGCGGACGAGTTGCTGGCGCTGGCCGTCGGCGGCACGTGGGAGCTTGTTGTAGCTGATCCTGTAGCGGCCGTGGGACGCCTGGCTGCACCGATCGGCCGCCTTCTGGAGCGCGCCGGAGTCGTCGGGGAAGTTGTACCAGTTCAAGGTGGGGCGGCCGGACCCCTCGCCGCTGCCGCATGCGGCGAGCGTCGACGCCAGTAGAGGCAGCACGGCAAGTGCCCGCAGCCGTCGCCTCCTTCCCTTGGGACGCCCCCAGACAGGAAGGGGCCGAAAGCCGGACCTCACGTCCACACGCACCACACCTCGCTTCGGGGCCAGTGGTCACGAGAGTCGGATCCCACAGCCGTTCTCTACGCACCGAACGCTAGTCACTACATAGAGGTACAACAAGTACATATACGGGCAAATGGTTGACGTCATTCATTATCTGGCCGAGGCCAGTGACCATCGTCGAGGACACCTGGGGCTCTGATCGCAGCGGAGACCAGGTCTGTGCACTGACCACGACCGAACACCACACATGTCAGATTTCAGCCACGGCAGTGGAGGGCAATGCGCATGTCTTCCGTAGTGTCGCTACGACACAGCTGTGCGGCAGTAGCCACCACCGCTCACACAGCACCATGAGCTGTCCCGCGTTCTGTAGAGTCCGCGGACTGTCCCGAGTTGAGTGGAGTCGAGTCGCTTGGCTTCACGCTACTGGCGGGGTGCGGAGCGGCTCGGCAACAACACGGGCAAGCCGTGCCACGGCACCTACCTCGCCGGATCCTGGTCCAGCAGGCCTGGCGGTGGAACCTCGACTACGTGGTGGAGCGCAAGACCAGGTTCACGATGCTGCTCCACCTGCCCCGAATGGACGGCTTCGGCGTCGAACCGCGGACGAAGAACGGTCCGGCCCTGGCCGGCCGCGGCGCCGAGGCTGTGAAGGATGCGATCGCCGCCACGATCACCACACTGCCCGAGAACCTGCGCCGGACACTGACCTGGGACCGCGGCACAGAGCTGGCCCAGCATGCCCAACTCCGCATCGACACCGGGCTGTAGGTCTACTTTCGCCGACCCGCACAGTCCCTGGCAGCGAGGCACCAACGAGAACACCAACGGACTCCTCCGCCAGTATTTCCCCACGGGAACCGATCTGTCCCGATGGCAGGCCGGCGTCCTTGAGGCCGTCGCCCTCGCACTCAACAACCGCCCCGCAAAACCCTCGGCTGGAAGACCCCAGCCGAAGCCCTCGACCAGCAGCCAATGTTGATCGAACAAGCCGGTGTTGCGACGACCACTTGAGTCCAGGCAGTACACCAGCCGGGCCTTCGCCGACGCCTGCCGCATAGCCGGCGTCCGCCAGTCCATGAGCGCGATCGGCTCCAGCGCGGACAACGCACTCGCCGACTCCTTCAACGCGACGTTCAAACGCGAGACGCTCCAGGGCCGCAAGACCTGGTACAGCGAACGCGATGCCCGCCTCGACGCGTTCGGCTGGCTCAACCGCTACAACACCCGACGCCGTCACTCCCGCCTTGGACAACGCAGCCCCAATGGAGGTGGCCTCGCTGGCCAGGTACAGCCGACGGCGGCGCTCGTCGAAGTGCGGCAGGATCTGCTCGAACTTGGCCCGTAGGGCACGGGCGGCGACGCGGTCTGACGGACACGGGGCCATATCCCAGACACCCACCAACGCTCCTCTACCGAGCACTTATTGAAGTACAGGCCCCCGCGGTGCCGGTGAGGTCTTTGATCCAGATCATCGAGGCGCGCAGGTGGAGGTTGGAGAGGTAGCTTTCCGGTCGTGTCGTACCGGGTGGCGATGCCTCACCAGGCCTTGCGGTCGCTTCCCGGTCGCCTGAGTCGAGGCCGTCGATCTCGGTCGGTTCTGGGCCGTGCCTCCGATCGGACCCACCGTGGTGGGCGCCGGAAACACCGGCCGGCTGAGCGGCCGTACGACCGCCGCCGAGCTCACGGCAGACCGTCCGCTGCCCGATCCGCCCGCCTGACCGCTGCCGCCGGCCCCCAGCTGGGGCTGAACCGGACAGCCGGGCCCGCTGGAGGCGTTCCTCACACGCGGATGGTGATCTTGCCGCGGGCCTGACCGCCCCTCAGATACCGGATGGCCTCGGGGACGTCGGCCAGCGGGTACGTCCGGTGGACGACGGGTTTCACGGAGCCGGCCTCGACCAGGTCCGCGAGGAGCCGAAGATCGTCGTGCTTCTGTGTGGAGACGAGCCCCAGCAGCCGTTGGCCGACGAACGGCGACAGCGTCAGCGCCCGCAGTGTGCGGCCGATGCCGCCGGTCCACTTGCCGCCGCCCTCGCCGCCGACGATGACGAGGGTTCCGCGTGGGGTGAGGGCGCGGCGGAGCCGGTGCAGCGGCCGGTTTCCGGCGATATCGAGGACGAGGTCGTAGCGGCGGGTGCCGTCCGTCGGGTCCTCGCGGGTGTAGTCGATGACCTCGTGCGCGCCGAGGGAGCGGACCATGTCCGTACCGGCCGTGCTGCAGACGCCGGTGACGTGCGCGCCGAAGGCCTTGGCGAGCTGGACGGCGAAGCTGCCCACCCCGCCGGACGCGCCGATGACCAGGACGCGCTGCTCGGCCCGCACGCGTCCGGCGTCCCGCAGGGCCTGCAGGGCGGTACATCCGGACACGGGGATCGCAGCCACCGCCGCGAAGTCCAGGCCCGACGGCTTCGGCGCGAGCCGGTCCTGCTTGGCGCACGCGTACTCGGCGAATGCTCCGTCGCAGGTGCCGTACACCTCGTCGCCGGGCCGGAAGCGGCTCACCCCCGGGCCGACGGTCTCGACGACACCCGCCACGTCCATGCCCCGCACGCGGGGCTTCGACCCGCGCAGGCCGTAGGGCGTGGCGCGGATCAGGTACGGCAGCCCGGCCGTGACGTGCCACACGCCCTGATCGACTGCGGAGGCATGGACGCGCAGCAGCACCTCGCCGCTGCCGGGCGGCGCCGGCTTGGCGACCTCCTCGAGGCGCAGGACTTCGGGCGGTCCGTACCTGTTGTGGACGATGGCCTTCATGGCGCCTCTGTCTCGGATTCGGGGTACTGGAAGACATCTTGGAGCGGAACGGCGAACACCCGGGCGATCTGGAAGGCCATCTCCAGCGAGGGCGAGTAGCGGCCCTGCTCGATGGCGATGACGGTCTGGCGGGTCACGCCGATGCGGCGGGCGAGTTCGGCCTGGGTCATCTCGCCGTGGGCGAACCGCAGGGCCCGGATCGCGTTGGTGACCCTGGTCTGCCTCACCATGGGTGCAGGCCGAACCGGTAGGCGACGATCTTCACCCCGGATGCGAGCAGCGCGGACAGGACGAACGCCAGGTAGATCGCGTTGGCGATCCAGAACTGGTCGGCGCGGGCCATCGCCAGGACGAGCCCGGCTACCCCGCCGATGACCAGGAACGACTGGCCGATGTACGAGCCGAAGCGGTGGATCTCCCCGTCGCGCTGGTCCTTGGTGTGCGCACCCTCGGGCGACACGGTCGACACGATGACGTTCAGCGCGATCGACGCGGCGATTGAGGCCCCGACCGTCCACAACAGCGCTGCCGCATAAGGCGTGTGAGCGAGGGGCGCGTGTCCGCCCCGACCGAGGACGACCGCCAGGTACGCGGCGTACGACGTGATCGTGACCAGGGCCAGGATCCAGGCCCGTTTCTCTTCGAATGCCACTACCGGCTCCCCATGTGAATGGACCTGACACCAGCGAGTGTCAAGCAGCCGCGACATGATGTCAAGATTGCTTTACATCGGTGTTGGCGCTACCGAGTGCCTCCGGTAGATCGTCTTGCGTGACGCGAGGGCAACCGACGGGTGCGGAACGGGAGTTCATCGAGCCGTATCTGCCGATCGGCGAGTACGGCCCGTATCCCGAGCGGTTGCGGCAGCAGTTCGAGGGGGTGATCTGGCGCGCCAAGACGGGCGGGCAGTGGCGGGAGATGCCGCAGGAGTTCAGTGCCTGGTCGACTGTCCACAACCGCTTCCGGCAGTGGCGTGACGCCGGTGTCTTCGAGGCCCTGCTGGAGGGCCTGATCGCGGAAGCGGCGAAGCGGGGTGAGGTGAACCTGTCCCTGGTGAGCATCGCCTCCACCACCGCGCGCGCTCACCACGACACAGCCGGGATGCACCTGGACCAGGACGTCCTCACCGCGCTGGAGAAGGCTGCCGCCGAGGAGGAGAAGGACAAGCCAAAGGGGGGGGGCTCCGAAGGACGAAACGGGCAGGACGCCGAAGCAGATCCCGAGCGGGAGGGGCGCCGACGCACCCGGCGCCGACGCAGACCTCCGCCTGAAGGCCGCCCTCCTGGGACGCTCCAGGGGCGGGCAGACCAGCAAGGTCCACCTCGCCGCCGACCGCACGTGCCGCCCGCCGGCGTTCGTGCTGACCGCGGGCCAGGCCGCGGACAGCCCGCAGTTCATCCCTGTGCTGGGCAAGGTACGGGTCCGCGGTCCACCCGCGGTGGTGCGGCAGCACCAGCTGAGTACGGCCGCGAGGCTGGTACCGGACAACGGCACGGTGACCATGCCGTCCTTCTCGGTCACGATCTCTTCCTCCGCCGGCGGGCGGAGGTCGTCGCCGCCGCCCGGGTGTTCATCCCGGGGGACGGCCTCTTCCAGGTAGGACCAGGTGTTGTTGTGGCAGCGGATCCTGGCTGCGCCGACTCCGGCTGCCTTGGCCATGTCGTTGCGGAAGCTGCTGTAGCTGCGCGGCCAGTCGTTGTGGTTCTCCTTGCCTGAAGACCGTCCGTGCCGAGGTCGACCTGCCGGGCTGACTGTCCGGGGTCAAGCGGGCGGGCGAGGCCTGACCCTCAAGCGGCCATCAGGTCGCGTCGGCGGAACGCGGTGAGGCCGGCCGCCGCTGCGAGCACGCCCATCCCGGTGAGCGCAGTGATGGCGGTCCAGTTCAGATCCGCGGCGGGGACAGGGCCGAGGTGCGTGAGCACGGCCGTGTCCAGCAGCCAGTGGTTGCTGGAGATGCTCGATCCGATGATCTCGATGAGGAACGACCACAGGACCAGGCCGTAGAGGACCGGCATGGCGAGCCGCGGGACCAACCCGTACAACAGGGCTCCCAGACCGAGCACGAACAGAGCCGGGATCGCGGTGTTGAGACCGGCCTGGAGCATCGCGGGGAAGTCGACCTCGCTGTGGCGGGAGGCTAGGCCGAGCCAGCCGCCGACGGCGGTGGCGAGGCCGGCAACGAATACGAAGACCACGGCGAAGCCGAGCCGCTCGGCCAGCCAGGCCGTCCTGGTGACACGGCGGGCGAGGAGGTGGTCCAGATGGCCGTCGGCCTCCTCACCGCGCAGGGCGGATATCTGACCGGCCGCCGCGAAGGCGAGAAGGGCGGCGATGTAGAGGAACTCGTATCCGATCCACGCCGCCTCGGGGCCGCCGGGGTGTGCACCGAGATTGCCCAGCTGCTGCTCGATCGAGCCGACGGCGACTTCCCCGGACGCGGCGGATCGGGCGACCACGCCGAAGACCAGCGCGAGCGCTCCGAGGCCTGCCGTCCACGAGAGCACGGCCCAGCGTTCCAGGTGGACGGCGAGGACGCCGGCGCCGCCGAGGAACCGGGTGCCCGCCCTCGGCGGCCGGGAGCGGGTCAGTACGGCCGCTCCGATGTCGCGGCGTCCGGCGAGCGCGATCGCCGCCCAGGTGGCCCCGGCGGTGAGCAGGAGGATGGGAAGAAGGGCGAGGGCTTGCGAGCCGGTGAGCGGCCGGAGGTTCTCGATCCAGCCGAGCGGGCTCGCCCAGCGCAGCCAGGACTGCCCCGTGCCGGCGTCGGCGATCATGCGGATCAGGTAGCAGGCGGCGAAGACGAGGGCGGCCAGGCCGTTGGCCTGACGGCGGGTCGGGGCGAGCTGACTGGCGAGTGCGCCCACGGCGAGGAACATGGCGGCGCCGACGGTGGTCGCGGTCGCGTAGAACAGCGATGCCGAGACGGTGAAGCCGACCTTGCGGTTGAGCCCCGCGACGACCGTGAAGGCGGAGGTCAGTCCCCACAGCACGAACCATCCGGCCCCGATTCCGGCCAGAGCCTGGGCCGTCGCCTGACGTCGCGAGGTGCGGCCGGCCAGGAGCAGCTCCCAGCGTCCGGTGTCCTCTTCCCGCCGCAGCAGACGGGTGGCGGCGAGCAGCCCCCAGATGGCGCCGACGATGATCAGCAGCCCGAACAGGCGCCACGCCACGAACCCGCCGATGGTGTCCACCTGCCGGGCGGGGCCGATGATCGCGGCCAGGCCGTTGTTGGCGCCGAGGGTGTGGGCGAACTTCTCTCGCGAGGAGGCCGTGGGGAAGTTCCGCCGCCAGCTGAGCGCCTCGTTCAGGATCAGCACACCAAACAGGGCACCCCACACGGCGGCCGACCGCGCCGCGCGCCTGGCGGTCAGCACCGCCACGGTGCGGGCAGCTCTGCGCTCGCCGGGGCCCGTGCGCCGGACGGTCCCCGGGTGGGCCCAGAATCCGGTTTCAAGCCGCACGGGACTCACCGGACCGTGCCGCGGGTTCCCGGCCGTAGTGGGCAAGGAAGAGCTCCTCCAGCGAAGGCTCGCGGCTGAGCAGCTGGTGCACGCCGGACGCGGCGAGCACCCCGAGCAGCGGCTCGACCGAGCCGACCACCTGGCAGCGGACCTTGTTGCCCTCGACGGCCACGGCGGTGACTCCCGGGATCTTCGACAGGTCCGGGGGCGCGGTGTCGAAATCGGCATCGATCGACAATGCGGACAAGTGCCGCATCTCCGCGAGAGTCCCCACCTCGACCAGTTCACCGGCGCGCAGGATCGCCACCCGGTCGCTCAGCGCCTCGACCTCGCTGAGGATGTGCGAGGAGAGGAAGACCCCCTGCCCGCGGTCACGCGCCTCACGGACGCATTCCCGGAACGTCTCCTCCATCAGGGGATCCAGACCGCTGGTCGGCTCGTCGAGAATCAGAAGGTCGGCCCGGGAGCTCAGCGCGGCGATCAGCAGGACCTTCTGGCGGTTGCCCTTCGAGTACGCGCGCACACGTTTCGAAGGGTCGAGCTTGAACCGCTCGATCAGCTCCTTCCGGTATGGCTCGTCGACCCGTCCTTGCACCCGGCCCAGCAGGTGCAGCGTCTGTGCACCAGTCAGTTGCGGCCAGAGGTTCGCCTCGCCGGGCACGTAGGCGACGCGTCGGTGTGCCTGCGCCGGGTGGGCCTGGGCGTCGACGCCGAAGATCTCGGCCTGTCCCGCGTCGGCGCGGATCAGCCCGAGCAGGCAGCGGATCGTGGTGGTCTTCCCGGCGCCGTTGGGCCCCAGGTAACCGAGGACCTCTCCTTCGGTGACCTCGAGATCGAGCGGCCGGAGGGCGACCGCGGAGCCGAATGACTTCGCCAGTCCGGTGGTACGGATTGCCAGCGCCATCGCTGCCTCCCGACAACCGATGGATCCTTCTCGGGCACCGGCTCGAAGACGGGCTCCGCCCGGTACTCACACCACCAGCCTGGTCGCGTGGCGCTCCGGCCGGTAAGGGCCGAACGGCCCCGCACCCCTGGGCAGGGCGGCCCGTACAGCTCCTGCGCCGAGCGCTGAGGAGAGCGCCCCTTGAGAGGCAATGCCGTGACTCTGTTGGTGATCTCGGGCGTCAGGCGATCGCGAATCCGGCTGTGGTGCAGAGAGTTCGGAAGCGGGGTGCCCGGCGGGCCGATGGGGCGGTGTCGTTCCAGTCTGCGAGGCGGCTGTGGTTGCGGGCCATGGCTGTCAGGACGTGCTGCACGTGGGTGCGGGCCAGGCCTCGATAGCGGGCTCTGCGTAGGCCGTGGGCGGACGTTCTGCGAGAGGGTGGCTTCGATGCCGGCGCGGATCGCGTACCGGCGTTGCCACTGCTCGGTCTGCTGGTCGAGCCGATTGCGCATCTGGATCTCGTGCAGCAGCCGCGGCAGCACCGCGACCGAGCGGGAGCGAGTGGTCGAGGAGGTGCACCGTGCGCGACCTGGGCAGGGCCTGCAGTCGATTTCGGCGAAGCGGGCCTGAAAGTAGGTGTGACCGGAGATGTTCAGCTTGGTCCAGGACGCACTCATCGCGCCGCGCGGGCAGATGGCCTGCTCGTTGACCCAGTCGATGGTGGAAAGCCGCCTTGTCGAAGCCCGAATCCGCTGTGGCCTGGCGGCTGTGGTCCGCAAGGACCGGCCGAGCAGCGTGATCCCGTGCACGCGCTGAGCCCGCTCGATGTGGGCGGGTGAGAGGTAGGCGGTGTCCACGATGTGCTCGGCCGGAGCCAGGCGGCGCGTGGCGAGATCGTCGTGGATCTTCTCGGTCAGCTGCCCGTCCTGGACGGGAGCAATGGTGGTGGCCACATGTACCACCAGGTGCGGCAGATCCTGATCACATGACTCGGTGACATGAACCCGGTAGCCGCTCCAGTCGACATCGCGTTTGACGCAGTAGTGCGCGTCCGTGTCATGCGGGGAGTCGAAGCCCTGCACGCACAGGTACAGGCCTGGCAGGAAGCCACCGCGATCCGCGCCTACTGCGACGCACTCGAAGACCTTCACCCCATTCCTGAGGCGGCTGGAGCAACCGCTCCCTGGATCGCCTGGGCCCGGGCCTATGCCGATCGCATTGACCCCGTACCCAGAACCAAGGACTGCTGGAGCCTCCGGCGCCCACACCAGAAGACCTGCGCCCTTTCCTCCATGGCTGGGGGAGGCCGGTCCGAGCGCCGCTATCTGTGACGAAGCGGCCCGGCCCGGGCACGTACTCGCGTCGCGTGCCCGTCACGATGTCGGCGTGGACGATGGCGTTGAACGAGTCGCCCTCCGTGACGTGCAGGTGCTTGGTGCGAAAGGCGATCAGGGCGTAGTCAGGCGCGGTCTTGCGCGGGGTTCTGCCGCAGCCGTTCGTCGGCGCGGTGACTGTGGGGCGGGTGGCCCATTTCGTCGGGGTGGCCCTTGCGGCCCTCTGTGGACAGGCCTTGATCGTGTGCCTCCACGGGGCATACCGGGCAGGCACCCTCGCACGGCGAGCCTTCTAACAAAATTATCATCGAAATTGTCAACAATCATGGCCTCCGGCTTATGATCCCGCCCTACAGTCTTGGACTCGTATGAGCCGCACAGCCTGACTTGCCCGCGCTGTCGCCCGGGTGGTGGTGCGCGGGCACGGCTGTGACCACGTAACCCGCTTCACGAGGAGGTCTACGGGTGGACATCAACCGCAGAACGGTTATCCGGAGCGCCACGGGCGTCGCAGCCCTGGCCGCGTTCGGAATCGCCGAGGGCGGGACAGGCACGGCTTTCGCCGGCACCTCATCGTCGAGCAGCTCGTCGGGTACGTCCTCGGCGTACTCGCTGGAGTTCGACTCCACGGCCTGGTCGTACGACTCGACCAACGACGTGTACTACCAGATAGGGAAGATGTACGTCGCGAACCCGGCCGCGACGGACTACGAGAACCTGTCGATCTACGTGCCGGGCGCCTATCTGAAGGCCACCCCGAACAGCGACGGCACCACGTACACCGCGACGCTCAACCCGAAGGGCACTGTCGGCGCCTACTCGGGACGCACGGCGCCGATCGTGATCCCGGTCAACACCCCCGGCTACGCCGGGCAGAAGCCGGCCACGTCCTACAGCTACAGCAGCGTGTCGCAGTACCTCGCGGCCGGGCTCATCTACGTGTGGCCGGGCCTGCGCGGCCGGGACAGCTCGACCAGTACCCGCTCCGACGCGGCCCCCTGGGGCGTGACCGACCTCAAGGCCGCGGTCCGCTTCCTCCGGTACAACCAGGACGTCCTGCCCGGCAGCACGGACGACATCGTCCTGTTCGGCATGAGCGGCGGCGGCGCCCAGGACACCGTGGCGGGCACGTCCGGTGACAGCCCCCTGTACCACCCGTACCTGCGCACGATCGGCGCGGCCATGGAAGACGCCAACGGCCGACCCCTCAGCGACGCGGTCGCCGGCGTCATGGCCTGGTGCCCGATCACCAACCTGCAGGAGGCCAACCTGTCCTACGAGTGGAACATGGGCCAGTTCGCCTCGACCGCCACGCGCGCATCCGGCACCTGGACCAGCGCCTACTCGACGGACCTCGCGAAGGCCTGGCCCAAGTACCTCAACCGCCTTGGCCTGCGCGACGAGCACGGCAGGCGCCTGAAGCTGACCGAGTCCAGCAGCGGCATCCACCTGGCCGGCAGCTACTACGACCACCTGATCGAGGTGATCACCACCTCGCTGAACAACTTCCTGGCCGACAACACCTTCCCGTACACCATCACGACGCAGGGCGGCCCGCCCGGATCGGGTTCGACGGGGTCCTCGACCACGTACGAGACGGTCGACGACTACATCGCCTACCTCAACACCAGCAGCACCTGGGTCACGTACGACTCCACGACCAACACCGTGACGGTGTCCGGCCTTGAGGGCTTCGTGCAGAGCCAGAAGACGGGGAACAAGCCGGTCGGCGCGTTCGACGGGTACTCCCGCGGGCAGGGCGAGAACAGCGTCTTCGCGATGGGGCTCAACGCCCCGTCGCACTTCGCGCCGCTCACCCGTGACGTCATCAAGGCGAACGAGGCGACGTACGCCACGTACTCCGACTGGGACTCCGCCTACGGCGCCTCGGCGTACGACAGCGACTTCGCCCAGAAGGACAGCGTCGGCAAGGACATGGCCTGGCGGGCCGACGCGTACAACCCGCTGTACTTCCTCTCGCCCGCCTTCGGCGGCTACCGCCGGTCGCAGGTGGCGCGGCACTGGCGCATCCGCACCGGCATCATGCAGGGCGACACGGCCAACACGACCGAGATCAACATCGCGCTGGCCCTGCAGAACTACGGCATCCGCGACGTCGACTTCGCCACCGTGTGGGCCCAGGGACACACCCAGGCCGAGCGCACCGGTGACTCGACGACGAACTTCATCAGCTGGGTGGAGTCCGTCGTCAAGAAGTGATCGTCAGTTCGGACAGCCCGGGCGCCTGACCGATAAGCCTCGATCTGGCGCCCGGCACCGAACCGGAGGCGCTCCCGACAGCACAACCTTCCGCACTGCCCGGCGACTTGACTGTTCCGCAAGCTGCCACCGGCAGCTTCATGCCAAAGATGGCAGATGGTCCCGCACTCGACGCGCACCCGCCGTCCGGCACGTGACTTCCAGCGGCGCACCACCAGCGCCGAGGCGATGGTCCATTGGTCGATGGCCATGGGCATGCCCCGCCGCCTGGCAACGGGCCAGGGTCAACCGGCTCGGAGCCGACCTACCGGGCGTTCCGGCTTTTCCTGTGGGGCGGCACACACGCAATCAACGTCAACGCGCTGCAGGCCTACCACCTTGTTGACGAACGCACCGCCGAGCCCGGTCCCCGTCCGTCCCGCCTCCGCAGGCTCGTGGAGTTCCTGGCAAGCCTGCGTTGAAAGGCTGCCGGTTCTCACGGGACTCTCCGCCCGCAACAGTCAAGCCGAAAGCTTCTGCTCCGGATGTCGGGCTTGATGTGCATGCGATGGAATGTGCACCGACGGAATGCGAGCCCCGCAGCCGTCGGTCACTCCTGGATCGGTGTGAGCAGGGACTTCTCCAGGATCACCGGAAGCGACAGGGTGCGGTAGCCGACCGAGGCGAACAGTACGGTGATCCGGTGGTCCTCCTCACTGAGGACCTCGCCGTCCCCCCACTGGGGGTGGCGGACCCGGGCACCGGACGCGAACGCGTGGTCGCGGCCTTCGGGCGAGGCGGTACGTGGGCGCGGCAGGTCTGGAAGGGCTTCGGCCCGGGCACCCGCTTGCTGCAGGCACCTGTCGCAGTTGCCGCAGCGGGTGTGCAACTGCTCGCCGAAGTAACCGAGCAGGAATCGCCGCCGGCAGCCGGTGGTCTCGGCCAGGCCGCGCATCATCTCGACCCGCGAGCGTTCCAGTCTCTCGTGCGCGGCGCCACGCCTCACGGCCTGATCGACTGCGTCTCCCTGATCGACACCGGGCACCCGGGACACCTTTCCGCGCTCCACGGTGACGGCCCCGGCCTGCTCCAGCAGATTGAGCACCGCGGTCAGTCTGCCGGCGGACAGACCGGTCTTCTGCTGGAGCTCTGTGGGTGTCACCGTTGTCCTGTGCTCCCACACACTGCGGGCGACCCTCTTGACCGTGTCAGGATCCGGACGGCCGGTGGAGAAGAACTTCTGCAGTCCGAGATCCTCTTTGCGGTAATGCAGGATCGCCCGGGCCGCCGCACCGTCCCGTCCCGCCCGGCCTATCTCCTGGTAGTAGGCGTCGAGCGAGCCGGGCACCGAAGCGTGCAGGACGAACCGCACGTCGGGTTTGTCGATCCCCATACCGAACGCCGAGGTGGCCACCACCACGTCCAGCTCTCCAGCCAGGAAACGGTCGTGCACCGCGGCGCGTTCGGACGAGCGGGTTCCCGCGTGGTACGCGGCCGCGGCCAGGCCGAGTTGGCTCAGCTCCGCGGCGTACGTCTCGGCGTCCTTGCGCGTCGCGGCGTAGACGATGCCCGGCTTGGGCTCGGCGGCCGCCCGCTCCACCACCGATCGTCGTTTGGCTGCGTCATCGAGGAAGTGGGTCACCTCCAAGCGGATGTTGGGCCTGTCGTAGCCCGCCGCCACCT
Organism: Streptomyces sp. NPDC001617; assembly: GCF_053596855.1. Classification (NCBI taxonomy): domain Bacteria; kingdom Bacillati; phylum Actinomycetota; class Actinomycetes; order Kitasatosporales; family Streptomycetaceae; genus Streptomyces; species Streptomyces sp. NPDC001617. The sequence continues at coordinate 44,012 of NZ_JBSFHA010000063.1, read as the reverse complement.
CCCGGACCTTGCGCATGCCCAGCTGTTCGACGATGTCGGCGCGCACCGGTGCCGCGGCGCTGGCGGTGAGCGCGAGGATCGGAGGGCGCCCGACGCTCTCCGCGGCCTGCCGAAGCCTGAGGTAGTCGGGCCGGAAGTCGTGACCCCAGGACGACACGCAGTGTGCCTCGTCCACGACGAACAGGGATGGCTTCAGTGCGCTCAGTCGCTCCAACACCTCCTGCTTGGCCAGCTGTTCCGGGGCCAGAAACAGAAACCGCGCTTCGCCGCTGCTCATGCTCGCCCAAGCCCGCTCGTTCTGCGTCTGGCTCATCGACGAGTTGATCGCCGCCGCGGTCTGGCCACCTCTCCGTAGCAGCCCGGCGACCTGGTCCCGCTGGAGGGCGATCAACGGAGACACCACGAGCGTCGGACCGGGCAGCAGTGTGCCCGGCACCTGATACACGGCCGACTTGCCTGAACCGGTCGGCATGACCACGATGGCATCCCGGCGGGCCATGACCGCCTTCATCCCAATGAGCTGGCCGGGGCGCAGTTGGTCCCACCCGAAGACCCTTCGCGCCGCTCTGCGTAGCCGGCGGGCGGCGAACAGCCTGGTCAGCATGGAACTCCCTGTGCAGTCCAGCGCGCCGGGGTGACCCGACCGCGCGTTCTTCGGTCTACTACGGCTCTGCGGCGGGCCGCTGCGGCCGCGGCGATCCGCCCGGTGACAGTAACGCAGGAGGCGGACCGTCCCCTGTGGCGTCCGCCTCGGGCGGCCACGCACGGCCGTCACCCGATGTCGAGGAACCGATGTTGCGCCGTGGGTACAAGTGCCCGTTGGTCAAGGAACGACTCGCAGATCTGGTTCGACACAAGCAATCACTCGGGACGGTACGCCCTTCGCGTGCTCCCCGAGCTCGATCCACAGGTCGTGAGCATGGCTCCCTCGACTGGCCAGGCCCTGTCATCGGGCCGACATCCGGCTCTCGTTGCCCAGCGGTTTCTCCTTCCCAGCCGGACCGCTTCGGACGGGCCCGCGGCCGTTGCCTGCCGGGTTGCTCCGAGTGGAGTCCACCGGTGGCGTGCCTGCCCTGTCGAACACAGGCTGACGCTCGTGGCCATGCTCGCGCTGATCATGCGGCGGCGGGCGCAGCCGGACGGTGTCTTTCACGACGGGACGCCGGGAGTCAAGTAGGCAGGAGTGACGACACCGGATGAGCGAACAGGGCAACACAGCGGGCCGTCTGCCGTCGGTTGGGGACAGCGGGGGGTTGCTGCGGCAGCGGAGGGCCCAGCACGCGAACTGCCGCTTTCGGGGCGCACGCATGGCAGTGACCCTCGCCGCCGCTGGCCTGGCACTCCTGGGTGCCGCCGGTCCGACACCGGGCAGCGCCGCACCCGCGCCCATCGCCGGGGGAGGCGCGGGAGGCCCGGCGCGGTTCGTACCGGGCCCCTGTCCGAAGACACCTGAGCCGATCCCCGGGCGGTGCGGGGTCCTGGAGGTGCCCGAGAGCCGAGCCCATGGCGGCGGGCGAACCATCAGGCTGACCGTCGCCATCGTGGCGGCGACGTCGAAGAGGCCGGCCCGGGACCCGGTGGTGTTCATGGAAGGAGGCCCGGGCGGTGACGCGATCGGGGCCATTCCCTTTCTGGTCGCCTCGCACGTGAACCAGGACCGCGATCTGATCGTCATGACCCAGCGTGGCGGGCCTTACTCCCAGCCGCACCTGTCCTGCCCGGAGATCGACCGGTTTAACGCGAAGGCTGTGGGGCTGCCGTACGACGCGCCCTCGACCGGGCGGCTCCTGGTGCGCGCGGCGAAGGAGTGCCGGGATCGTCTGACGGCCAGGGGTGTCGAGTTGAGCGCCTACAACACCACCGAGAACGCCGCCGACTTCGCCGCCCTGCGTCAGGCGCTGGGGATCAGCAAGTGGAACGTCTACGGATACTCCTACGGCACCGATCTGGCCCTCACCTATCTGCGCCTGCACCCTGAGGGCGTCCGCTCGGTGGCCATCGACTCGGTCGCCCCGCCGCAGATCGTGAGCCTGCCGTGGACCTGGGACAGTGCCCGGGAGGGGATTGAGGCGATCTTCGAGGCGTGCGAGGCACAGCCGCGCTGCAACAGTCGCTACCCGCACCTTTCGCACACGCTCGCGCAGCAGGTCCGGCGCCTCGAGGCCCACCCCTTGACGCTGACGGTGCCGCCGCCCGGAGACGGGAACCCGGTCAGGGTCGTTCTCGACGGGGGCACGCTGGTGAACCTCCTGGTCGCCGACGGCGGCGCGTTGCCTGCCGTCGACGTGCCGGCGGCACTCGACGAACTCGCCCGCGGTAATCCGCGGCGCATCGCGCAGGTGCAGGCGGCCGGTGCGACGGCCGCCATCGGCGAGTTCGCATACGGACTGACGCATTCGGTCGCCTGCGCCGAGTGGGTGCCGGGCTCCACGAAGTCCGACCTTCTCGCGGCAGGACGCCGGGCTTTCCCCGGATGGCCGGACACGGTGCTCGCCCAGGCGCCCCAGCTTCCCTTCGAGTACGACCTGTGCCGCGCCTGGCACGTCCCGGACCGCACCGCGATCCAGCGCAAGGCCACCTTCAGCAAGGTGCCGACGCTGATCATCTCCGGAACGTTCGACGCGAAGACCGGGGCGAGCTGGGGGCCGTACACCGGCCGCACGCTGGCTCGTTCGACTGCCGTGCAGATTCCCGGGATCGGCCACTTCGTCGTCCCCCAGTCGCCCTGCGCGCAAGACGTCCTTGCCTCCTTCCTCGCGCATCCGACCGCGCCCGACACTCGGTGCGTGGCAGGCCTCGCACCGGCACCCTTCACCATCACCCCCACCCCGGAGAGCACATGATGTCCCTGGGCATGTCCCGCCACCGGCGCCCGTCACGCCGGCTCCCCGCCACGCTGGCCGGCGCCACGGCCGGTGTCCTCGTCGCCGGTCTGGCCGCGATGCCCGCACAAGCCGGGTCAGGTGGCGCGACACCGCTCGGTAGGCTCGCCCGGACCGTGGGCGACGCCCACTTCGCGCCGGGCCCCTGCCCCAGGACGGCGGATCCGATCCCCGCTCTGAAGCAGGCCCACTGCGGGACCCTCACCGTCCCTGAGAAACGGTCCCGGGCGGGGCACAAGGGCCGCAAGATCACTCTCGCGGTCGCGATCATTCCCGCGGCCACTCGGGGACCGGCGCCCGACCCGATCGTGTGGCTCGCCGGCGGCCCCGGCGACGACGCGGTCTCCGAGATCCCGCTGGCCCTCGCCGGCGGCCTGAACCACGACCGCGACGTCATCTTCATGTCGCAGCGCGGGACCTACTCGGCCGACCCGCAGCTCACCTGCCCGAACGTCGATGAGTTCAACGCGCGTGCCCTCGACCTCGTGTTCGGTGCACCGTCCACCGGACGCCTGCACGTCCAGGAGACGCGCAAATGCCGCGAGCAGTTGGTGAACCGCGGGGCCGATCTCAGCGCCTACAACGGCACTGAAAGCTCCGCCGACTACGACGGTCTGCGCCGCGCACTGGGCATCAGGCAGTGGAACGTGTTCGGCATCTCCTACGGCACCGACCTGGCGCTGCAGTACTTGCGCCTGCACCCCGAGGGCATCCGGTCGGTCGGTATCGACGGCGTGCTGCCGCCCTCGCTGGCCGGCGGAGCCGTGACCTGGAAGGCCGCACGCGAGGGCTTCGACGGCATCTTCCGTGCCTGTCGCGAGCAGGCCGCCTGCAACGCCCGCTACCCCCACCTCGAAGCCACCTTCGAACGCCTCGTCAGTGAACTCGAGGCCCGACCGGTCACCACCTCGGTCACCGTCCCGGGCCACACAAGGCCGGTGAAGGTCGTCCTGGACGGCGGAGTCCTCGTGAACTGGCTGACCTCCGCCAGCCACCTGGCGGCCGGAGTACCGCGCTCCATCGATGAACTGGCCCATGGCAACCCGCAGCGGATCGCGGAGCAGTGGGCGGGCGGCAAGCTCAGCCCGCAGGCCATCGGACGGGTCTCCCACGGGCTCGCCTTCGGCGTCTTCTGCAGCGAGTGGACACCGTACGAGAGTGAAGCCGACGTACTGCGAGCGGGGCGGCGCCTGTTCCCGTCGTTCCCGCGCTCGGTTCTGGCCAACGCCCCGCAGCTCGCCTGGATGCACCCGGACTGCCGCGCCTGGGACGTTCCCGCCGCCCCACCCTCGATCCGCGAGGTCACCCGCAGCGACATCCCGACCCTCGCGCTGTCCGGCGGATTCGACGCCCAGACCGCTCCGAGCAACGGACCCTACGCCGCGCGCACGTTGAGCCGGTCCACTGCGGTGACCATCCCGTACGTCGCCCATGTGGTCTTCGCCGACTCCACGTGTGCCCAGACGATCACCCGCTCGTTCTTCGACACTCCGACGAAGCCGAACACGGGATGCCTCGCGGGTCTGCGACCGCCCGCCTTCGAGATCGCCCCGTAGCCCTCCTCAGCCACCGTCCCGGCAGGGCGTGGAACTGGCGGGCGCCGGCGAGGTGGGCCGCATCCACTGCCGCAGACCGACGCTGTGACGCCGGTACCGGTCGCTGAGGTCAGGGACCTGCTCGACCGACGTCCGCCGCCGGCACCCGGCACGCTCGCAGAAGAACCGCCGCACCCACAACGTGATCACCAACGGGCGCCCCGCCAACGGACGTTCGGCCGGCCGACGCCGGTAACGGGAGTGCACCCGGCGTCCCGGCCAGCCGCAGCTCGGACGGTCCGGTGGAAGACGGCAGGCCGTCGCCTCAATCATGACCCCCTCCGCGGCGGCGTGCACCGCCGTGACCCGCGCGTCGATCCCGGGAAACAGCACATCCTCGATCGTCACGACCCCCATACCGGGGCAATCCCCACGTGAAACGTTCCCGCACTCGCGCGCTCGCCTGGGGATTCACGGAATCGCGGCCTGAACCAATTACATGACCGCTGACAGGCGGCGAACTCGTCCGGGATGGCCAGGCGGACACCGAGGTCCTTGGCTTTGGCCCGCTTGGATCCCGTGCACTCTCCGGCCACCACCAAGGTGGTCTTTTTGGAGACGCTGGAGGAGGAGCGGCCGCGGGCGCGTTCGACGAGTTCGGTCACTGGTTGCGGTTGAGTTCCCGCAGCGGGCTGTCGTCACACCGGTGACGACCACGGTCATCCCAGCCAGCGGCCCCTCCGCACCCCCGGTGCTGTCCTCGTGGCCGCCGGTGTCATTGTCGGGCGAGGCGGGCGTGGGGCCCCGGCCTCGGCCGGGACCCCACGTTCGGCTACGGCATCATGCGAGCTCGCGCGGCCAGTGCCCGCTCCAGCACCTTCTCCCGGTACGGGTTTGCCGAGCTGAGGGCCTTCGCCACCTCCACGGCCTCGTCGAGCAGGGCCAGCCTGCGCTCAGGCAACTCCCGCACCAGGGGTGAGCTGCTCTCCTCCACCAGGACGTACGCCAGCTTCGATCCGTACACCTCCGGCTCGACCTGCGTCAGCAGTCGGTAGATCCACAGCCCCTCCACGCCTCGCACCACCCGACGGTTGGCACTGAGCAGCCTGACCCTCGCCAGCACAACCATGTCCTGATCCATCGATCCCCTTCGCCTTGCCCCTCCCTGGCCGGCGCATGTCACACGGGAGACAGCACAGCGAACGTGCCGGCAGCCGATGACGGATGCCGGCACGTTGGCCGGAGAGCGGATGACGACGAGTCTGCGCGCATGGCACCACCCACAACAAGGCCGCACAGGCGTGCGCTTCGTCCTACCGAAAGCTTCTCCGACCAGGCATGATGGACCTGACACTCACTCAAACCCCCGGCGATAAGCATCTTGTTGCCCGCGTACCCGCTGTCGATCTTCTCCAGAAGGAACGACCAGCAGGTCAGGTTGGCGTGACGGGGAACGGGGGAGTGCCGGGTGATGCCAAGGCGATCCAAGCGTGACGCAGTTCGAGCACACCGGGGGCCGTGGCGTCCTGCACCAAAGGCCGTCCCGCGACCGGGCGTTCGGCCAGACGGCGCCGGTAACGGGAGTGCACGCGCCGCCCCGGCCAGCCGCAGCTCGGACAGTTGGGCGGGGGTCCGCAGGCCGCAGCCTCGACAACGACCCCAGTCCGCGGCGGCGTGCACCACCGTGACCTGCACATCGATCCCGGGAAACAGCACATCCTCGATCGCCGCAACCCCCATACCGGGGCAATCCCCATGAGAAATGTTCCCGCACTCGCTCGTCCACCTGGGGATTCACGGAATCGCGGACTGAACCAATAACGCGAACGTCCACACCCCGGGGATCTCCGGCAGCTTCACAACCTTCTTGCCCATCAGTAGCCCTCTCTGTGCCGAGCGACCATCCCGGCGCGATCACAGGGCGGCCCCGCGTGCACCGCGACGTATTTCCCCTCATCCATCTGCATGCCTGGCCACACGCAACAACGTTCGGGATGGCCGGGAAAGATGCCGAGTAATTGTCAAGTCTGTGGATCGACGGTTGCCCCGGAGGGCTTCAGCCCGCGACCGAAAACGAGGTGCGAGCATCCTCTGGCGCTGACAAGCTGCGCCGGTGAATCGTGAACAGATCTCCGCGATCGCCCATGCTGATCACCCGATAAAATCTCCGCTCGATGACGACTCGGTGCGCCGGCTTCTGGAACGCGGCGTCCCGCGTGGCGACGAGCGTGTGCTCGACCTTGGTTGCGGCGCCGGGGAATGGCTCCTGCGCGCCCTGGCCACGCGCCCGCAGCTGCACGCCGAGGGCGTCGACATCTCCGAGGACGCCTTGGCGCAGGCCAGCCAGGCGGCGAGCCACCTTGGGGTCCAGGAGCGCCTCGTTCTCCACCATCAGGAGGCCGCGAATTTCGTCTCCTCGCACTCGTTCGATCTGGTGCTCAGTGTCGGGGCCACGCATGCCTTCGGCGGTCTGCTCCCCACCCTCGCAGCAGCGCGCAAGCACCTGGCTCCCGGCGGCCGCGTCCTGATCGGTGAGGGGTTCTGGGACCGCGAGCCTTCCCAGGAGGCCGTCGAGATGCTCGGAGACTTCACCGACCTGGCGACCACCGTGGACCGTATCGTCGCCGACGGCTGGATTCCTGTCGACGGGCACGTCAGCACGCGCCGCGAACTGGACGACTATGAATGGGCCTGCTGGGGGTCACTGGCCTCATGGGCCCTGGACCACCCTGCCGATCCGGACAGCTCCCAAGTGCTCGCGACGGCCAACGCCCGGCGCTCCGAATGGCTGCGCGTCTACCGGGACACTTGGGGCTTCGTCTCCCTGGTCCTGCGTCAGACGTCCGGCTGACGGACCTCGGGGCAGCCCAAGCCCTGCCCTGGCAGATCGCAGCACTCCTCGGCCGGTGTCTCGTGGGTTCGTCTCTCGTCCTCAGGCAGCGAGGCGCTCGGGGCGTTCGACGAGGTGGCCGCGTTCGAAGCGGGCTCCGGCACGGACGAGGGCGACGAGGTGGGGTGCGTTCACGGCTCGCCAGCGGGCCCGGGCGGTGCGCGGCCGGCGTCCATCACGATTGTTGAGGAACGGCAGCAGCGCGCTTGTTACCTTGCCCAGGTCGCGCACGCCACGCGCGTCGACCTTCAGCCGGGTCGTCTGACGGTCGCCATCCTGTTCAGATCAGCCTCGACGACGCCCGCGAAGCCCGCCCGGCGGCCGAAGCAGCGATCGACCGCGTCCGGGAGAAGTTCGGCCCGGCCGTCATCGGTCCGGCCGCCGTCTTCCGTAACGCCTCCTGACCCTCCCGACCGACCGGTGCTGGCCTGCAGAGGTGAGTGCCGGTGTTGCCTGACCTGGCCGGTCGGGCGGCCCCAGAGCCTTCCGCACCGGCCCTACGTCCAGGCCGTCGACGCCGCCCTGCTCACTCGCGGCATCCCGCCTGGCGAGGTGCGGGCCAACATCAACGGCCGCCGATGGGGCCTGACCGGGTAGATGCTCCTGCAGTTCTTTATGGTCTGGCCTCGGACGATGCTCTGAGGATGGCTGTAGAAGGTGCGCCACGCGGCAGACCTTCGGACAGGATGGACGAGTGATCGACTACGACGGCGAGGCCCTGAACTACGACGCGTCCCGAGGCGGTGAACCGAGAGCCCTGGCCGCGGCAGATGCGGTGAAACTACTGCTGCCCCAAGGGCCTTGCTCAATCCTGGACATCGCGTGCGGCACGGGCATGGTGACCAGAAGACTGCTGAGTTCGGAGCGGATGGTGGTGGGTGTTGACCGTTCGCCCGGGATGCTGAGTCTTGCCGGGCAGCGGGTGCCGGGAGGTGTCGCGCGCGGCGACGCCATGCGGCTGCCCTTCGTGTCGGACGGGGTGGACGCCGTCGTGATCGTGTGGTTGCTGCATCTGCTGCCGGACCCCGCATCGGTGCTTGCCGAGGCGGCCAGGGTGTTGCGGCCCGGCGGGATGCTGATCACCACCGTTGACAAGGACGACGCCTACTTCGTCGAGGACAGCGACATCGCGCAGGTCACGGCGGAGTTGCGGCGCCAGTACGCACCCCGGGTCCCGGACGGTTCCGCCCAGGTGCTGGGTTGGGCGGCAGGGCGGGGGCTGGGTCTCGCGGGGCGGACCGTGTTCCCCGGAACGGGGCAGGGTCGCAGCCCGCGCAGGTGGCGGGAGGTGATCGAGGCGGGGCGTATCCCCGGGTGCTCGCATGCGACCGCGGACCAGGTAACCGACGTACGCAGCCGGCTCGCTGAGCTTCCAGACCAGGACAAGGCACGCCCGGACCCGCTGTACCAGCTCATCGCCTTGAAGTCGTGACCTTGCGCGGTCTGAGCTGTTCCTCGGACTCTGGATCTCCTGGCCGGGCTGCCGGTGGAGGTCCTGGGCCGGATGCGCACGAACCGGGTGATGCGCAAGCCGGTCCCGGTGCCGTGGATCTCCCCGCCCTTGTACTTTGGGTAGAGCGTCTCGAAACCGTCGGCGTTGAAGTTGTGGATCATGTCCCGGACCCGGTCCGCGCTGGTGAACGTCACCTCGGCGATCTTCGCCACGGTCATGTCCTGCGCGGACAACAGCACCCTCTGGGCCCGCCGCCAGGTCACCACCGAGCCGCTGCCACGGCGGATGATCCGCAGCAGCCGTCTGCCCTCGTTACCGTCGATCTCACGGACCCTCACTTTCCCGGCCACGGGGTCATTTTGGATGCTGCGGATGGGTTGTGTGGCACAGGCGCGGAGGCCAGGGACGTTCCCTGGCGAGTCCGATCAGCTGACGGATACCGTCCTTTCATGTCCGACTCAGCCGAAGCCATCAGCAAGCGCAATGCCGGGGTCGTCCGCCGCTACCTTCGGGTCTTCGAGACGAAGCAGGTCGCTGAGTCGAAGAACTCGTCGCTGAGGACGTCCTCGTCCACGGCGCGGGCTTTCACGGCCAGAGCCGGCACTACCCCGAGGGAGCAGTGCTGACTCCGGGGCTGTCCAACTGCCGCGTTCGGGTGCAAGATCTCTTCGCGGCCGGCGACCGGGTCACTGCGGCTTTCACCCACACCCACGACCGCAGCGGCCAGGACCTCACAATGATCGGCATCACGTCCTACCGACTCCGGGATGGACGCATCGTCGAGTTCTGGGGCGAGACCGACCTCTATGGCCTCCTCCGCCAGGCTGGACGCGTACCCGCGCAGGTCCCGCCCCTCTAGTCGGACGGCACCAGATCCAATCGCTCGCAACAAGACGGTCACGGGACAGGTGCGAACATTGCCTGATGCGGCACTAGGCAGGCCCGCGTAGAGGGCCACGGACCGATGGCTTCGTAGCTGCACGGCTTGACTGCTCCGTGGGGAAGCCGGTCGGGATGTCGAAGGGCCGCTCCCGCCAGGCGTTTTGTCTTGTCGCTCCGGAAACAGGCTCATGGGCTGGCCGAGGCTGCACGGGCAGAGGAGGACGCGGAGGAACTGCGCAGGTCTGCCGTCGTGGCGCCCACCACGGCCACGGCGCCGAGGCAGAGCAGGCCGCCGCTGACGAGGGCTGCTGTTCCCGAGGTGACATCGGCCACGAGGCCGCCGCGCATGTTGCCGATGTCGGGCCCGGCTTGCCCGACGATCTGTTCAGCTGCACTGACGCGGCCCAGTAGATCGTGAGGCGTGTGCATCTGGACGACGGTGCTGCGGGAGACGACGGAGACGGTGTCGGCGGCGCCGGCTATCACGAGGAAGGCCAGACCGATCCATGCGTTGGGAGACATGCCGAACAGCGTCAACGCTGCGCCCCAGGCGGCGGAGCCACCGAGCATGACCAGGCCGTGGCGGGGGAAGCGGGTGAAGGTTCCGGAGAAGAGCGACGCTGTCACGCCGCCGACAGCGATGGCGGTGAGGAACAGTCCGAGGGTGCGTGGGTTGCCGTCGAATCGTTCGGCGTTGATCAGGGGGAACAGACTGATGGGCATCGACAACACAGTGGTGGCCAGGTCTGTGAGCAGGGCCCCGCGAATCACGGGGGTGCGCCCCAGGAAAGCAAGGCCGTCCAGCACCCCCCGCAGGCCGGGCCGTGCGGGCTCGTCTGCCGGGTTCATTCGCGGCAGGCCGAAGGCACCGTAGAACGCGGCGGCGAACGTCAAGGCGTCGATCAGGTAGCAGGCGCCGACTCCCGGCCCGCCCGCGATCAATCCGCCGAGCGCGGGGCCGAGCAGCATGGCGCCCTGGAAGGCGATGCGTCTCAACGCCAGTCCTGCGGCCAGTTGATGCTGGGGCAGAAGGTGCGGAATGAAGGTGCGCGAGGCCGGGCCACCGCCTGCGCCGAAGCAGGACTGGAGCGCGACCAGCCCCAGAACACCGGCGGCAGGAACATGCCCGAGGAAGCCCTGGAGCGCGAGCAGCAGCGAACACAAGGCTTGTCCGCTGGTCGCGAGCAGGTAGAACTTCCGGCGGTCCACCCGGTCGACGAGCGAGCCGGCGAAGAGTCCGAGCGCGGTGAGTGGAATCGCTTGGGCCAGCCCGACGGCGCCCGTCCACGTGGGGCTCTTCGTCATCTGCCAGATCTGGAACATGACGGCGACGAGGGTCATTTGGCCGCCGAAGCCGGACAGGGTCTGACCGATCCACAACCGCCGGAAGGGTGGTGACGACCGTAACGGAGTGACGTCGATCAGCGTGCGCTTCAGCCCCATGCGGGATCCTCGGCCAGCTTCTCGGTGATCCGGTCGTGGAAGCTCTTGCGCTCCAGAGCCCGCTCGATATCGGTGACGACCTGGGAGAGCGGGTAGGGAATCTCGGCCTCCAGGTCAGCGACGGCGGCCTCGGTGGCCCGCCATTCCGCTGCCAGGCGATCCGCGACGCGGCGCGCCTTGTCGGTAAGCGTCACCTTCCTCGTGCGTGCGTCCTCGCCCACGACGGTCTGGACCCAGCCGGCCGTGCGCATCGCGGCGACTTTTTGACTGAGTGCCGAATGTGAATGCTGGACCGATTCGGCCAGTTCCGCGATGGTCATGGGTCCACAGGCGTGAAGCCGGAGCAACTCCATGACAAAGCTGGGCTTGAGCCCCTCGATCTGTTGCTCGGAATAGATCCGGGCGATGGCGGCGTCCAACGATGCCTGCAGCAGACGCAGGGGCCGCCACAGGCTCTGCTGCGTCGGGTCGAGTGGTGGGGTGTCAGCCATGCCACGCATCGTAACAGCACTTATATAAGCACTGTTGCTTTTTTGGCTCTCGGCTGTCGACGAGAACCTCGAACACACATGGGTGGTCACCGTGCAGGGTGCGATTCCCGGTGGTTCAAGACCGCGGCTTCCGGGTTATGCCGGAGGGCGACAACTGGCTCAGCACGTCAAGCTCCCTCATCACCCACCGCCAACTCGGATCATCGCGTTAGCTTCTTTAACCTCCGTCCCTACTCTGGCGCGCCCCCTTAATGGGGTGATCATGACGAGCTGATCCGACACACTGGTTCGATGCGGCACGATGATGAACAGCCTTTGTCCGGTGGCAACGTCAGTGATGGTGTCGTTCGCGTCGGGGACACCGTTCGCCGTCCGACCGGACCATGGACTCCCGCTGTGCATGCCCTGCTTGCCCACCTGCACGAGGTGGGATTCGGCGCGGCGCCTCGTCCGCTCGGCATTGACGATCAGGGGCGTGAGGTCCTGACCTTCATGCCGGGAGATGTGGTCTGGCCCGACCGGTTCTCGCTGATGGAACCCGCTCGACAACTGGCTCGCGTGGCACAGCTGGTCCGGGACTTCCACGACGCCGTGCAGGACTTCACGGCGCCCTCCGATGCGCGGTGGCAGACGCTGATCCCCGCTGAGGGCAGTGACATCATCGCCCATAACGACCTGGCCCCCTGGAACCTCGTGGTCGCAGACGAGGCGCGGTGGGCCTTCATCGACTGGGACGCTGCAGGTCCCGGCTCGCGCCTGTGGGATGTCGCATACGCCATTCACGGGTTCATCCCGCTGTCCGCGCATCCGGACTGGCAGAGCCCGGACGCGGCGGACCGACTGCGAGTCTTCGCCGACGCCTACGGTCTGGCTGAGTCCGAACGCCGTCGGTTGGTGCCTCTACTGGGGCGCCGTACGCGTTCCATGCACGACTTCCTGCGCGACCAGGCAGCCCAAGGAGCCCAGCCCTGGGCAAGGCTGTGGGCTGAAGGCCACGGCGACGCTTGGCGAAACGACGCCGAATACATCGAGCAACGCGAAGACCAGTGGATGCAGGCCCTGCTCGCTGGCTGAGGCATCAGCGCCGTGCCTGGCTCCTGGCATCGAACGACATCTCGAACTGGATCACTCACCTGGGCATTCGCCGGACATTGAAGCGGCCTTCGCCTGATCACGTGCTCCGACCAAGGTGCACCGATCGAGACGAAGGCCGTGAGGGTGAGTCTGCTGCCTGCCACCGGTCCCAAGGAGGCGTTCGCGCAAGCGTCACGCTTCCCGGAGGACTTATTCTGCTGCCTGACCGCGCGCGGGGACGAACTGTTCGACCTCGTGGACGCGTTGTTGTGCGCGGACGGTCCGGTGACCTCGCCGGTGGACCTGACGCTGGTGGCCGAGCACCGGCGTGGGCACGGCGCTATGTATGAGGCGTTGAACTGCGGGAGTGTGGACGTGCCCCGGCTGCGGCAGGTGCTGGCCGGTCTGCCGATGCCGCGGGCGCCGACGGCCGCCTGGTCCTGGCGGCCGACGTCAGCAACTGGCTCCGCCCCGACGCGCCGACCAGCGCGGACCGCCTGTTCTGCCACGTCTACGGCCGCAGCGGACGCTCCTCGGACCAGTTCATCCCCGGCTGGACGTACTCCTTCGTCGCCGCCCTCGAATCGGGCCGCACATCCTGGTGCCAGATCCTGGACGCCGTGCGTCTCGGACCGGAGGACGACGTCGCCGAGGTCACTGCCGCCCAGCTCCACCGGGTGGTCGAGGACCTGATCGAGATGGGCCGCTGGCACTTGGGCGACCGCGACATCCTCATCGTCTTCGACGCCGGCTACGACGCCCCGCGCATGGCCCACCTCCTGACCGGCCTCCCGGTCGAGGTACTGGGACGGATGCGCTGCGACCGCGTCATGCGACGGCCGACGCCCTCGCTCAAGGACTACGCCCTGTCCTATTCCCAGGGCGGGCGACCGCCGAAGCACGGCAAGGAGTTCCGCTTCGCCAGGCCGTAGACCTGGGGCGAGCCGGACGCGACCACCGTCCAGGTCACCGACCGGTACGGCACCGCCCGCGCGATGGCCTGGGACCGCATCCACCCCCGCCTGACCACCCGCTCCGCCTGGATCGACCACACCGGCGAACTCCCCATCATCGAAGGCACGCTGATCCGCCTCCAGGTCGACCGCCTGCCCGGCGGAGGCAATCCCCTCCCGCTCTGGCTCTGGCCGTCCGCCACCGGCCTGAACAGCGAGGACGCCGACGTGCGCTGGCAGGCGTTCCTGAGGAGATTCGGTCGCCTGGCTTGCCGGATGCCGCCGCTTGCACCGCCGCTACGAGCGCAAGGCCGCACGCTTCCTCGCCTTCGCCGGCATCGCCGCCGTCCTCATCTGCTACCGCGGGCTCGACGGTCTCGCGCCGCGGTAATTCGATGGCGCGTACGGAAGGGTGTGCCCACCCTGGTCCCCGTGGAAGAACCCAAATACCAGATTCGAGCCCTGCACACGGACTCCACGGTCACCGTCTACCAGGCGTACGCCCCGGAGATTGGCCTGCCAGCGGCTCGGGAGGGCCGTTTCCCGGCGGTGTGGCAGCGGGACCGGATGACGTGGATCAAGCCGTCGTTCCTGTGGATGATGTACCGCTGCGGGTGGGGCACCAAAGAAGGACAGGAGACTGTCCTCGCCGTCGAGATCTCCCGTGAAGGCTTCGAGTGGGCACTGAAACACGCTTGCCTGTCCCACTACGAGCACGGGCTCCACGCCGACCGCGCCACGTGGAAGCGCCAATTGAAGCGGGCTCCGGCCCGGGTGCAATGGGACCCCGAACGTGACCTGCACCTTCAGCCGCTCGCCCACCGGTCGCTCCAGCTCGGCCTCGCCGGCGAAGCCGCACGCCTCTACGCCGATGCGTGGACCGTCTCCATCACGGACATCACATCGCTCGCCCAGACCATCCACGCGCATGTACAGGACGCCGAGCTCGACGCAGCACGGCAACTGCTACCCCGCGAAGGTCCCTACCCCGTGAACGAAGGGGTCCTGACTCACCTGCACCAATGAGCCAGACCGCCAAATGAGATGAGCTTGAGGTGCCTGTTCCTGATGCTCCAGCGTGCGTGTTCTGCCGAGTCAGGATTCGAACGGCTGGGGAGGACGATGCGGTGCTGGGCCCGGCCCCTGGCGGATTGGGGGTTGGGATGGTGGGTTGTTCGGTCCGCGAGTCTTGATCGCTGCCGAGCCCGCTGATTGGCTTGGCGGTATGACAGAACTTGGCCCCGTGGCCTGGCCACCTGACCCGATCAAGACGGAGCGGCTCGTGCTCCGTGAGTCCGAGGCCCGCGACCGTGCGACGTTTATCGAGTTGCTCTCCTCGCCCGAGGTGCACACCTACCTCGGCGGCCCCCGGCCGCGTGACGAGCTTGAGCGCGAGATGCCCGAGATGCCCGAGCGGTGGCCGGGGAGTTTCGTCGTTGATCTCGACGGGGTGATGATCGGCCAGATCCTGCTCCGGAGAGCACCGGGGCACCATCGCCCGGCTGCCGCGGGGAAGGCCGATCTCGGTTACCTGTTCCTGCCGCGGGCGTGGGGGTTCGGGTATGCCGCCGAGTCGTGCGCGGCGGCCCTTGACTGGTTCGACGGCGTCCTTCCCGGTGAGCCGGTGGTTCTCGCCACCCAGACCGCCAACGTCGGCTCGATGCGGCTCGCGGCGAAGCTGGGGTTCACCGAGGTAGAGCGGTTCCGGGCCTGGGATGCTGAGCAGTGGCTCGGCATGCGGTCCGCGGTCACGCCGTTCGATTGAGCTCGTGCTCGACGGTGTGGATCCGCAACTCGACAGCTGACTGGCCGGTTGGCCTGACGCCGCGTGGACAACGGGCGAAACCACCGACGAGATCGGAACCGCTACGACACCCATGGGCTAGGGTGAAGCGCTCCGGGCGGGACTACGACTCATCGGCACGAGCGGTTGAACATTGCCGGGATGGTCCGTGCGCCCAAGCCGAAACCGGACCCTGAGACTTCGGGTGCGTACCTGCCCAACGGTGCAGCCGCCAAGGCAGGGCTGAGCAAGAGCATTCTGGACGCGGGTTGGGGGTGTTTCCCTGGGGATCCTCGCGAGCAAGGCTGAAAGCGCCGGCCGTGTACTGATTCCCGTGGACGCCCGCAACACCTCCCGCACGTGTCCGCGGCCGAACTGCGGACACGTCGCCGCGGAGAACCGCCCCACACAGGAGAAGTTCCCGTGCGTCCGGTGCGGATACACCGACCACGCAGACCGCGTCGGTGCACTGAACGTAGCTATCAGGGCCGGGCTGGTCCTTCCCGACGTGGCCTAGCCACCGACAGGAGAAGCCCCCGGGTTCATCCGGGGGAGGAGTCACGCAACGGAGCCACAACCGTCCGTCCGGTGCTCTTCCGCAGGAGCCCGCCGAATGACTACTTTCAGTCATCGGCCGTTTGCCGTGCCGAAGTCTGTCAGGCTGCTCGGCCACGGCCGAGGGGAGCGGGAGCAGATGGTGAACGTGGTGGGGGCCATGGGATATGGGGCTGCGGGCGGCGGGTTGTGCTGCGGCGAGACTCGCACGCGACGATCGAACTGCGGCGGGTAGCGGACGAGCAGTTGGCCCTGGCACTGGACTCTGATGACCGGGCACCCGGCGTGCACGCCGGGTGCAGTCTCCCCGCCACTCACGCGGACGAATCGAAGTCGATGTCTGCCGCAGGGGTGGCTACACCTCCATGGTGCGCCCCTCGGACCGTGTGACGGGCCAGCAGAAGCGGTTCAACGCGGCCTCGTACGGGTTCACCGGCCGGATGTGGCTACGGCGACGCCATGTGGGACCACCGAGGCGTCTCCAAGCGGCCCCGATCTGTGAAGATCAATGCTCGTGAAGGCGGCCTGAAACAGGCCCACTTGGTTTCCTGCCGCTGGTCACCGGTGGAGCCGATTCCTGCCGTCCCAGTCCGAGCTTCGCCAGCTGGGGCCTGCTGGAGGCGCCGCGGTGGAGCGGAAGCAGCCGTCGTAGCCAGCCGGATGGGCGATGCGGAGTACGTCCATGTGCTAGCTGGCGTCGGTACGTATGGCGATGCGCATCGGCTGTTCACAGCGTCAGCGGCGTGTCGCTGACGAGCGCTCGACGCGGAGATGGCCCCGGAGTTCCTGGCTCGGACACCAGCCGTGAAGCGGGGGTCTTGGGCCTGCTAGCGTACTGCCGTGCCTTCGGAGATACCCCAACTCGTGGACGAGCTCGTCGCGCAGATGAGGTCTGGTTCGGCTCGTGGCTACAGGCGGGCGTTGTCGCGGTTGGGGGACACCGCACGTGCGGGAGGTCCCGCGAGTTTGACCGCCGCGGTCGAGGCCCTTGCGCCGTGGCTGCCGGGTTTGGCCGGCGACTTCGCCAAGACGGCCGTCCTGGCGGGGGCGTGCGTCGAGTGGGGCGGTTCACCGATGGCGCTGGCCGACGTGCTGCCACAGCGCGCCGCGGAGGCGATGATGCTCAACGATCTGGTCCCGGGGTGCTGGGCCGAAGCGGCTCCCGGGCGGCCGCTGCCGGAGCAGGTGAGCGCCAGTACGAAGCAGCTGGTGCAGGCTCTTGTCACCCTGGCCAGACCGAACGGGCGCCCGGACAAGGGGGACATGACCCGGATCGCCATGTCCTGGTTCGACATGGAGGACTGGCTCAACGCGCTGATCACCGTCTTGGGGCACGGCTCCTTCCGGGCAGCGGTGCCCACCGAGGTCAAGGCCAAGCTGCGAGAGTACGCAGCAGCGGTCGCCGACCGGTCGCAGCGCGCCGTCTGGGTCAGAGACCTGGCTGCCGTCCTCGACAACGAGCCACTGGTCGTCCTCAATCCCCGGGCGCGCAGGGGGTATGCCCTCACGATGAGCGGTGTCGGGGACAACTTCCAGCTGCACACCCTGCTCGCGGACCGGCTCATCGGCGACTCCGACCAGGGCATGGTTCCAGGACCGCGCCCCGACCGCTTGTGGGTCGACGCAGCGACGGACGCCGACCCGTACCTGGGCCCCGATCATCCGGCGCTCCGGCGTTTCCGTCTTTTCGACGGCCATGGCGCCTACGTGTACCCGGAGGGGGTGCCCGCCGACGTCAAGCCGCTCGAGGGCACCCGCGTGCTGGTACTGCACCCACCGAACGGAGACTATGGCATGGGCGTCGGCCGGGTCTTTCAGAACATGATCCCCACCCTCAGCCTTGATCGGGTCCTGGGACCGGACGAGGCGGAATTCTGGCTCACCCGCATCGCCCCCGCCGTCGAGAACGACTTCATGGCTGACTGAGGCGTTCGGCAGTCTCGGTTCTTGCACGGCTTCAGTGCTGCGCTCTCGGTTCGCAACAGAGCGTGACCTGCGTCTGAAGCTGACTCTGGTCTCTCCGCGTGTGTGGGTGTTGGATGGCAACAGTGGATGAGCCATCGAAGGGAGCAACATCGAGGGTGCTGATCGTTTTCAGATGTCGGCGGTGCGACGCTCCGTTGTCCAATCCGCTGAGGCAATGTGAGTGGAAGCCCCTGCCGCCAGTGAGTGGTAGAGAGCACTACACGTACGGCCCGTCGACAGTGCGGGTGGGTTCCTTTTCCGCTGACCCGGATGCGTACGCTTCTGCTGGTTCGACTGCCACCTGGGTGATCAACCCGCTGGACGGTGTGCTGCTGCGGCCCCATATGGACTCGGCTCGGCTTCACGGGTGTTGCAGACTGGACGGACTCAACGGGCCGAATCTGTTGTGTGCCCGCTGCGGCAGTGAGGTCGGCATCGAGATCTCCGATTGCTGGACCGAGTACGACATCCGACTGTTGTGCTCAGCGGTGTGTGAGAGTCCTGACAGCCGACCGACGAGTCGCGACATCAGCTCGACTGCAGGACACGTTTCCGCAGGAGTTGGAGGCCTGCCCGACCGAACATCTGGCGCTTGAGCATCTTGATCCGGTTGGACATGATCTTCGACAGGCCGGGGTCGACCAAGCTCCGCCTCCCGGGCAGCTGGAGCTGGCCGTGGTGCATTGAGCGTCGACGCGCACGATCGCGAAATTCACGTCCACCGACAGCACCGCGATGTCCGCGATCGACGGGAACGACAGGTCCTTCAGCCGGCGCATCCTCTTCCACGGCCAGGCCCGTCAGCCCAATTGCCTTGCTCACGGCTCAGTTTCGGGACACTTCGCCAGCCGCCCCGGGATGCTCAGTCGTCACTCACGGCGGCCCGTCCGCGGCCGGTACGGGCCAGGCGAAGCGGCCGCGTGAAAGGTGCTGTCGTTTGTCGAAACTCAAACAAAGCCAGGCCAGGAAGGCGACGCCTCGGGGGCGCAGGGCGGGCAGCGATGCGCCGGTGGTCGCGCCCGCCCCGAGCACGTACGTTGCCGTCTACGCGGCGGGGGTGAGTTCGGCGCGGCCGAACAGCAGGGCGTAGCCGGTGGGGAGCTGGTGGAGGATGCGGGTGATCAGGTCGGGGCCGGCGTAGGCGGCGACGGCGGAGAAGACGGATCCGGTGTCCCAGCGGGTGGTGGCCAGGGAGGCGCCGGTGCGGGCGGCGAGGTCTTTGACGAAGGCCCAGCCGGTCAGCGGCTGGGTGTCGGGGATCTGCGCGGTCAGCATGCGTGCGGCTTCCAGGGGCAGACAGGCTGCCAAGTCGACGCGTTCGTCGCCGGTCACCTGGCGTCCCAGTCCGGCAAGGACTAGACGGACGGCTTCGTCGGCTCGCTCGCGGGTGGGGTAGGCGCCCTCGTAGCGGACCTTCTCCAGCATCTGCTCGTATGCCGTCCCGTACGGCTGCTGGGTCGGTGCGTGCCGGTCGGAGATCACGGGGGTGGTTGCCTTTCTTGCTGTGGCCGGTGTTCGGGTACTGGTGTGCGGGATGGTCAGGTGGGCTGGGGGCGGCCGAAGAGCAGGTCGTAGCCGGCGGGGAGCTGGAGCAGGATCTGGCCCAGCAGGTCCTCGTCGGCGGCGTCGGCGACGGTGGACAGCACGGCGCTGACGTCCCAGGCCGCGGTCTGCTCGGTGGCACCGTCGATCCACGCGGCGGTTGCGCGGACGAACCGCTCCGGGGGCAGCGGCTCGGTGCTCTGCAGCGGGTTGAGCAGGATCAGGGCGAACTCCTCCGGCAGGCGCGCCGCCAGCTGGGCGCGTACGTCGCCGACCAGGTGCGCGCCGAGGAGGGCGAGCACCACGCGGGCCGCGCGCTCGGCTTCCTGCAGGGTGTCGTACTCGCCGCGTTCCTTTACATGGCCGAGGAACGCTTCGCGTCGCAGAGTCATCACGGCGGCCCCCTTCTTCTTCGGACTGCCCACGGGGGTGCGGAGAGCGGGGTGAGGGGGAGACCGAGTGCCCGCCCTCCGCACCCGTCCGGCCGGTGTCAGCCGGAGATCTCCTTGCGGCCGGATCCGACGCCGATGGAGATCTTGCGGGGCTTGGCGCGCTCGGCGATCGGGATGCGCAGGGTGAGCACGCCCGCGTCGTAGTCGGCCCGGATGTGCTCGGTGTCGAGGGTGTCGGCGAGCACGATCTGGCGGGAGAAGACGCCCAGCGGCCGCTCGGACAGCTCCATCTGCACGTCGGCGGTCTTCGTCACCGGCCGCCGCTCAGCCTTGACGGTGAGCATGTTCCGCTCGACGTCGATGTCGATCGCGTCCGCGGTAACACCGGGAAGGGCGAAGGCCACCACGTACGCGTCGCCCTCGCGGTAGGCGTCCATCGGCATCGCCGACGGCCGCGACCAGGTACCCGGGCCCATCACCTGCTGTGCCAGCCGGTCCAGCTCACGGAAGGGGTCAGTGCGCATCAACATCGGAAAACACCTCCAGGAAGGTTCAGGCAGTTGCTGCCAATGCGCCTCACTGACACCGTTGTAACATGTCATCCAATGGATGACAAACATGATGTCGTCGACATGATGACAACCTGGGGGAGGTGCCCGTGACCGCAGCCGACCAATCGCCCACGACCAGCACGAACGCCCACAGCCCGGCGTCGTTCCTCGCCGCCGCGGTAGCCCTGCACGCCATAGAGGACGCCCTACGCGACGCCCAGGAAGAGTCCCTGGACATCCCTGATGCGCCCGGTCCTGAACCGGAGCAGGCGCTGGCCTCCTTGATGCTGCTGCGGCAGGTGCGCGAGCAACTCGCCGGATGGGAAACCGGCCTGATCGAAGCCGCCCGCGACGCGGGAGCCAGCTGGGCCGACCTTGCCCTCCCCCTCGGCGTCGCCAGCCGCCAGGCCGCCGAACGCCGCTACCTGCGCGGCCGCCCCGGCCCCGCCGGAACCACCGGCGAACAACGCGTCCAGGCCACCCGCGAACGCCGCGCCGCCGAACGCACCACCGCCACCTGGGCCCGCCGCAACGCAGCCGACCTGCGCCGCATCGCCGGCCAGATCGCCGCCCTCACCGACCTGCCCACCACGGCCCACCTCCCGTTCAGCCAGCTCCACGCGGCCCTCGCCCACGACGACCCCGCCGAGCTCATCCGCCCTCTCAACGCCACTCGCCCCCACCTGACCACCACCCACCCTGACCTCGCAGTACAGCTCGACACCCTCATGCACTCCTGAACCCACCTGTTCCGGTTCCCTGTCCCGTTCCCGTTCCCGTTCCCGTTCCCGCTCGGGCCCCGGGCCGCGGGGGTATGCCCAGGTCCACACCGCCTGTGGCGGCCCGGTGGGCCTGGGCGCGCTTGCTGCGCAGGAGCCTCTTCTCGTTGCCCCTGGGGGAGCGCACGTGTCCACCCGGGCGGCGTACGGCCGTCACGCTGAAATTCATCAAGAGCTCGGTCGCCGGCCGGCGCTGCGACCGCTGCCGGGCCAGGGCGTCGACCAGCCGCTCCCGCGGCAGGCACAGACCACACGGATCCAGGAACAAAAACAGCGGCACGCCCACAGCGCGCCGCACCACGGTCGACGAGCTCCTCACCGTCCTCGAGGAAGCCTCCGAACGCGGCATGGCAGATGGCGGTCCGAAGCTCAACGCGCTGCCGGTCATCCGGGCACTGCTCGCGTACCAGGCCAGCGCGGGCGAAGTACTCGGGGGCACCTTTGCCCGGGACCAGGTCGAATTCTTCGCCTTGATCCTCGAACTCGCCGACTTCGCCGCCACCCGCATCACCATCCGCGCGGCGCGCTACGGGACGCCGGTCACCGAAACGCTGGCCGAGCTGGAGGAGATGCTCAAGGAGTCCGTCCACGCCTGAGCCCGGCCCGGCTCCCAGCCGGCTCGTCAGCCGACGCGCCGGCCGTTGGTGCCGAGCCCTGCCCTGCTGCACACGACGGCATGAAGACATCGACCGTCTATGAGGCCAACGGCCGGGGTTGCACGATGAGTTGGGAGGAAGGGCAGGGGCTCGCGCGTGGTGACAGGCGGCAGATCCAGACGGCGGTCCTGGGCAGTGCGGACTCGGAGGAGTCGTTGATGCTGCCGTTGGAGGCGATCGAGCTGGACGCCCGCCGCCGTCATGAGCGCGACACGTTCTGGTGCGGGCTGCCGCCCGGAGGCTGCGGCCTTCAGCTGATCACCAAGCTGTACACCGACCGGGTCTGTTCCCAGTCAAGTTCTGCGTGCTGAGCTGCTGTTGGCCTGCGCCGCTGGCCCTGTCGGTGACGGGAAGTCGTGGTCCTGACGGCGGCCCACAGACTTACTCCTGCGCCGACAACGCGTCCCATCAGCCGGACCCGCCCAGCCATAAGGGGCTGTGATGGAGCGGCGCCGGAGCGCCGACGATCTCACCTGTGGCCTGGATGTCCGTGAGCCTCTGCTCGAGGCCGTCGCCGAGCGCATCCGCACGCGGATGGTCGGTCGGGCATCACGCCGTTGTCTGAGCGTCCTTCGTGTCGGACAGCGTGCCGAGTGAGGCCGGGGACTAAGGATCTCTTCGGGTTGTTGTCGGGTGCTGATGCCTGCGGCAGGCCGGTGGTATGCGGTACGCGCAGGGCGTCGGCTTGACCGGGGAGCGACGACAGTTTCGTGAGCGGATCCGGTACGAGGCGGGCGAGCGGTTCGCCCGCGGTGAGCCGCGGTGATCGCGAGGGATCTGCGGGTGAGTGAGCGGTCGGTGGAACGCTGGCGTGCCTGGCGTGCCTGCCGGGAGGGCGGGAGAGACGCCCTCGCCACTGCCGGGCCGCCGAAGCTGCCCAAGCTGTCCGAGGATCAGTTCGCCGAGTTGGAGAAGGAGTTGGTTCTCGGCCCCGCTGAGCACGACTGGGAGGACCGGCGGTGGACTCTGGTACGGATCAGAGTCCTGATATCGCCTGGAAGTTTCGCATCGACTGCTCGATGGCGGCGGTAGGGCGGCTGCTGCCCGCCGAGCTGGTCCTGGCAGTCTCCCGCCCGCCGGGCATGGAGCGCGATGAGTTCTGAACTACCGGCCGCGGCCTGGTCAGCGGCTGGAGAGGGCTCTTTCGTCTCACGCGTGCCGAGGGTGATGTGGCGGAAGTTCGGCATGCCGAGGCTGACCGCGCGTCTTGATATCGAGCTGCGCGAGCTTGTCCTGGGCGCCTGTGAGGCTGACCTGCAGGTCCGCGATCTCGCCGAGCCGGCGTTCGTGCTCGGCTCGGCGATGTGGGCGATGAGGCTGTCGCGGATGTCGACGAGCCGTGTCCGCTGGTTTGGATCGGGTCGAAGGAGTGAGCACCTGACGCAGGCTTCTCTGAACTTTGGGGCTGTTCCCTCCCAAAGCCTCTGATCTGCAGCTCTCTGAAACTGAATCGGTGATGCCAGAGGAATAACAGCGAGACGTTTCCCGAGAGCGAGAGCCGCTCCACCTTCCGCCTCAGTACTGTGACTTCGCATGACCGACACCGAGATCGAGATCACCGCAGACCTGGTCCGCGACCTGCTGCAGGAGCAACATCCAGACCTTGCGGGGCTGGCCATCCGCGAGGTGGCGGGCGGCTGGGGCAACCAAATGTGGCGCCTCGGGGACGAGTTGGCCGTGCGCATGCAGCGCAGGGACCCCACCCCGGAGCTCCAGCTCAAGGAGCGGCGGTGGCTGCCCGTGCTGGCCCCGCGCCTGCCGCTCCCGGTGCCGACCCCGGTGCGGTTCGGTGAACCGTCCGGGCGCTTCCCCAAGCACTGGACCGTGATGACGTGGGTTCCCGGCGAGCCACTGGACCACGGCTCGATCAGCCGCGGCGCCCACGCGGCCGACACGCTGGCGGGCTTCCTCCGGGCGCTCCATGTGGAGGCGCCCGCCGAGGCGCCGATCGCTACGGACCGCGGTGCGCATCCCAGGGACTGTACGGACGGCTTCGACCATTTCTTCCGCGCCGTTGCCCTCGACGACCTCGCCGACGATGTCCGGGCCGTCTGGGACGACGCCGTCGCAGCGCCCGAGTGGGAGGGGCCACCGCTTTGGGTGCATGGCGACCTCCATCCCGCGAACGTCGTGGTCTCGGACGGAACACTCTCGGGCATCGTCGACTTTGGTGACATGTTCGCCGGCGATCCGGCCTTGGACCTCGCCGCCGCATGGGTACTGCTACCCGATGGCACGGCCTCACGTTTCTTCGACACGTACGCGCACGCAGACGAGGCGGCGATCCGGCGTGCCCGCGGGCTGGCCGCCATGAAAAGCCTGTTCCTCATGCTGATGGGGCAGAACGGAGATCGAGGTCTTCCCGGCGGCAAGCCGCACTGGGGACCTGTAGGCCGGGCGTCACTTGATCGTGTTCTGAAGGGCGTTTGATGCACGCTTCTTTGACCTTTTTCTCGATCTTGGTTGAGGGCGGTGCGGCAGTCCACCTTCGTGGGTTCATCGGTCACCACCCGTGGCGAGGATGCCCAGGCACGGCCGCATGCTGCCCGTGGCCCCGATCGAGCCGGCGGAGCTTGTCCTCGGCGCAGGCCAGGCTGACCTGGAGACCTTTCGACCTCGCCGAGCGGGCCTTCCGCCTCGGCTTCGGGCGTTCGGGCGATCAAGTTGTCGCGGATCTCGGCAAGCCGCGCCCGTTGGGCCGGAGTAGGTCGCAGGAGCGTACATCTGACGCAGGCGTGCTCATGAATGCAGGCGGTGCCGTAGGCGCGGGCGCAGGTGCCGACGGAGAGCTTGCGGCGTTCGAAGTGGCCGAGGAAGTCCTCCCATTCGGCCTCGGTGGGGTGCGGTGCTCCTCGGCGGGGCGCAGAGTGCGGTGGCGGGTGATGAAGGCGCGGTGGGCTTTGATGGTCTTGGTGGGGTAGACGGCTCATGGCGCAGTCGGGCATGGGAACCCTCGGACTACTGCGGTCACGATCTTTCTCTCTGGCTGACTTCTCTGCACTTCACCCGGAAAAGTTGTGCGAGCCGGTGTGAAGGCCGGTGCTGGGCGAAAAGAAGGTGCACTGGGCAAGGGGGTGTCGGCAGGATGCCCGGCGTGACTGAGTTGCCGGGCAACACCGTCCCGCCCCCTGCCGTCCTCGATGCCTTTGACGTGAAGGGGCAGCGCCACGCCCAGCAGGAGGAATGAAGGCGACGGACTCCCTCTGTACCCAGGGAGTTCTGCGACGGGCGCGCGATGGAGTGGGAGGGGCCACGGCTCCGCGTGCGTTGTAGATGACGGCGTCCGTGCGTTCGCCGTAGGCCCGGAAGACCGCGACCGCCTCGTCGCGGAGCATCGCTGACGACGTGGATCCCGCACTGCTCGAATTGCTTGGCCCAGTCTTCGTGCATGGGGCCTTCGTCGAAGCCGGTGAGCTGCTCCGCGTCAGGACCTTCTCCGGCGATGACCAGGCGCCGGATTCCGGATCACATCGCGGCGCCATCACACATGGCGCGGGGGCGCCAGTTGACGACCGGTTCCAGGTCCGGGGCTCCTGGGGTGCCGAGTTCCCAGGCGCCGAGGCGGGTTTGGGCGAGGGAAAGTGGCACGATTTCGGCGTGGGTGGAGGAGAAGGGCGGAGGACAGGACGAGGTTGACTCCGGCTGAGACGAGCCGTCCGGGCGCCGTCTCCACGACCAGGGCGGCGAACGGCCCGCCGGTGTCCTCGCGGTGGTGGCGTTCGGCCAGACGGTTCGTGAGGCGGACACGGTCCTCGTCGGTGGGCAGGTGCTCGGGTACGTCGGCCAGTTGGGACAGTACCCATGCGGGGAGTCGGGCGCCGGACGTGGTGGCGAGGGCGGAGGCATCCGATGAGCAGGTCTCCGGTTGTCAGCAGGACGGGGTCACAGGCTGAAGAGGAGGGCTGGCCCGCAGGAAGGGGAGCAGGCTGCCCGGCCGGTCGGGGTTATCTGCCCGGGCGGATGTTGGGCGCGAAGCGGGCGAGGGCGACGGTCTCGATGGCCGCGATGATGTTGTACGCAAGTGCGGATACGGCGGTGAGGACTGCGACCGACGCCCACAGGTGGTCGTAGTCGAACGTGGAGGAGTCCTTGAGCATGGCGTAGCCGAGGCCCTGTCCGGTGGAGAGCCATTCGGCGAGCATCGCGCCGATCAGGGCTCCGGGGACGCCGACCCGGGCGCTGGCGAAGAACGCGGGGACCGCGCTGGGCAGCATGACCTTGCGGGCGACGGTCCAGCTCCCGGCGCCGTACGCGCGGCACAGGTCGGCCGCCTGGCGGGAGGCGGAGCGCAGGCCGAAGGTCATGGTGACCAGAGCGGGGAAGAAGACGATCAGGCCGCTGATGACAGTGGTGGCCATCAGGCCGCGGCCGAAGATGAGGGTGATGAGCGGGGTCATCGCCACCAGGGGCACTGAGCGTACGACGACCGCCATCGGCAGCAGGGCCTGTTCGACGCTCCGCAGGAGGACGAAGACGACCGCCACGCCCACCGCCGCCGCCAGCCCGGCGACGAAGCCGAACCCGGCGTCGAGCAGCGTGCGGCCCAGGCCGGAGGAGACCAGGGAGCGGTGGGCGCCCGCGTCCGCGCCGGTGAACAGGTAGTGGAAGATGTCGACCGGTGATTTGGCCACCAGCGGGTCCAGGTCGTAGACCTGCAGGAAGACGATCCACAGGACGATGACGGCCGCCATCGTCACGACCACGTTCAGCAGCGGGCGCAGCACGCCTGCCGCGAAGCGCAGGGCGGGGGCGGTTTGCGTCGGTGTCGCGGTGCTCATGCGCCTCCGCCTTCCACTGTTGTCGTGCGCGACCACGGCAGGGCGTAGCGGGCGATGAGCCCGACCGTGCCGTATGCGATGCCTGCCACCGCGCCGGAGACCAGGGCGATGCCCCAGGTGCGGGGCACGTCGAGCTGCTGTTGGGCGATGGTCATGGCGATGCCGAGGCCGCTGTCGACGCGGCCGAGGTACTCACCGATGATCGCGCCGAGCAGCGCCGCCGGCCCGGCGATCTTGAGGGCGGCCAGCGTGCTGGGCAGTGCGGCGATCAGGCGGACCCGCAGCATCTGCTGCCAGCGGCCGCCGCCGTAGGCGCGTACCAGGTCCAGCGAGGCGGGGTCGGCCGAGCGCAGTCCCAGCAGCGCGCCGATGAGGGTGGTGAAGAAGACCGACAGCCCGGCCATCGCCGACATCGGCTTGTCCCCGTCCAGGACGAGGGACAGGATCGGGCCGATCGCCACGATCGGCAGGCAGTAGGAGGCCACCGCGATCTGCGTGATCACCCGCTCCAGCACGGGCACGATCAGCACCAGCACCGCCAGGGCCAGCGCCAGCGCGTTGCCGATCAGATACCCGGTCAGGGCCTCGCCCACGGTCTGCGTGACATGCGGGCTGTAGAAGGTCCAGCCGTCGTCGAACACGCTCGCCACCACCGCCCAGGGGGTGGGTACGCCGTCCCCGGGGCCGAAGACCGTGGTGGACAGCAGCGACCACACCCCGATCAGAGCCGCAATGCCGACGGCCCCGCCGGTCCAGGCGGAACGTCCCGTACTCATGACGCCTCCGCCGCGGGCTCGGCGGCGCCGGCGGGGGCGTCCGTGCGGCCGAACAGGAGTTCCGACAACTGGTCGGCGTACGCGTGGAACTCGGCCGAGCGCATCATCTCCGGGGTACGCGGCCGGGGCAGGTCGATGGTGACGACCTCTACGATCCGGCCGGGCCGAGGGGACATGACGGCGACGGTGTCGCTGAGCAGGACGGCTTCGTTGATGGAGTGGGTGACCAGCAGGGTGGTCACAGCGCGGGCCTGCCAGATGCGCTGGAGTTCGAGGTTGAGCCGCTGGCGGGTCATGTCGTCCAGCGCGCCGAACGGCTCGTCCAGCAGGAGAACCTTGGGGTCGACGACCAGCGAGCGGGCGATCGCGACGCGTTGCCGCATGCCGCCGGAGAGCTGGGCGGGGCGGGCGTTCTCGAAGCCTTCGAGGCCGACCAGCGTGATGAGGTCGGAGATCGCCGCCGGGTCGGCCTTGATGCCGCTGATCTCCAGCGGCAACCGTATGTTGGCGGCGACCGAGCGCCACGGCAGCAACGCTGCGTCCTGGAAGGCTATGCCCAGGTGGTGCCGTTTGCGGGCCGCCTCCGGGTCCTCGCCGTGCACGAGCGCCGTACCGGAGGTGGGGCTGTCGAGCCCGGCGAGGATCCGCAGAACGGTCGACTTGCCGCAGCCCGATGGCCCGAGCAGCGCGAGGAACTGGCCCTCGGTCGTGTCCAGGTCGACGCCGGCCAGTGCGGGAACGCGGCGCCGGCCGAGCTTGAACTCCTTGCTCAGCCCGCGCAGAGACAGCCCGGTGCCGGTCCCGGACGGTGCGGAGTGGTCGGACGCGTCGTCGGATGCGTCTTCGGATGCTTCGGGAACAGCGGCTGCGGAACTCATCAGTTGGCGACCTCGATGTGCGGTGCGGGTACGGGAAGCCGGTACCGGCGGGCCGACGGACCGCACCGGTACCGGCGGAGCCTCAGATGAGGCTGGGGTTCTCCTTGTAGATCTCTTCGATGATCGAGAGGTCGAAGAGCTTGGCGGCGGTGATGTCGAGGCCGCCGTACTTCAGCGTCTTGAGGTTCTCCTCGATCAGCTTCGGCGTGATCGTGAACAGGCCGTTCTTCGTGGTGTCGGCGCTCACGATCAGCTTGTTCTCGTCCGCGGACTCGAGGGTCTGCTCCTTGGTCGTCAGCCCGAGCCCCTTGCCGTACGTCTCGGCCGCGAGCCTCGCGCCGAGCGCCGGGTCGGCGATGCTCGCCTTCCAGCCCTTGATCTCCGCGCGCAGGAACGCCTTGAGCAGGTCACGCTTTTTGTCGATGGTGTCCTGGCGGACGATGTACGTCTCCGAGACCAGCGGGTAGCCGGTGTCGGCGAGCAGCATTGTCGCGACCTTGAAGCCCTTCAGGCGCAGCGTGTTCGGCTCGTTGGTCACGAAGGAGAACCAGCCGTCCACGGTGCCCTGGGTCAGGGGCAGCGGGTCGAACTGCACCGGCACCTTCGTGATCTTCGACTCGTCCAGCCCCGTGGCCTTGATGTACGCCGCCCACACGGACTCGTTGCCCGCCTGGACCCCGATCTTCTTGCCGTACATGTCCTCCGGCTTGGCGATCGGATCCTTGGCCATCGACATGATGCAGAACGGGTTCTTCTGGTACTGCGCTCCGATGATCTTCAGCGGCGCGCCCTTGGCGACGGCGGCGCCGGTGATGTCGGGGGCACTGATCGCGACGAGCGCCTTCTTGGTGACGACGTCCGTCTCCATCGGCGTCGCGGACGGACCACCGCCGATCAGCGTGACCTTCGAGAAGCCCTCGTCCGTGTAGTAGCCCTTGCTGTCCGCGATGTAACTGCCCGCGAACTCGACGTTCTTGATCCAGGACAGCCGCAGCGTCAGCTCACCGAAACTCTTGGCACCGGAAGACGCGGAGGAGGCTGCGGATGACGAGTCGGAGTCACCGCATGCGGCGAGCAGCGGACCGCCGAGCATCACGGCACCGCCCAGCTGTAGTCCCCGCTTGAGGAAAAGCCGGCGGCCGGTGGCCGCGAACGCTCTGTCGTCACTGCTCATGCTGTGGGTCATCGGGGTGGTTCCTTTTCGCGTGGTGCCGAGCGGCGGGGCTCGGTCGGATCAGAGATCGAGGAGGAGTTCGGGGGTGCGGGCGCGGGAGCAGCAGATGGTGATCCGGTCGTTGGCGGCGCGCTCGTCCGGGGTCTGGACCTCGTCGTGGTGGTCGGGTTCGCCGGCCAGAACGGGGGTCAGGCAGGCGCCGCAGATGCCCTGCTCGCAGGACAGTTCGACCTCGACGCCGTTGGCGGTGAGGACGTCGGCGATGGTGCGGTCGGCAGGAACGGGGTAGCCGATGCCGGTGCTGGCGATCCGTACGGTGAATTCGGCAGCGACTTCGTCTCCGCCAGGCACGGGGGCTGCCGGGGCGAAGCGTTCGGTGTGGATCTGGCCGGGCTGCCAGCCGGCGGCGGTCGCCCCGGCCATGACATGGGCCATGAAGCCGTCGGGCCCGCAGACATACACGGCCGTGTGCGGGTCCGGGGTCAGCAGTTCGGCGGGCAGCCCGGTGCGGACGCTGTCCCCCTGGTCGCTGTGGTGGACCACGGTCCGCTCGGCGAAGGCGGAGCTCTGGAGCCTTTCCAGCAGCGGGGACTCCGCCGCGCTGGAGGTGTAGTGGTGCAGGACGAACGCCTCCCCTCGCGTGGTCAGGGATTCGGCCATCGACAGCAGGGGCGTGATGCCGATGCCGCCCGCGACCAGCACGTGGCGCCGGGCCACCACGAGCGGGAAGCGGTTACGCGGGGGCGAGATCCGCAGTCGCCGGCCGACGGCGAGCTCGCGGTGCAGGGTGCGGGAGCCGCCCCGGCCGTCATCGTCGCGCCGCACGCAGATCAGGTACCGGCCGCTGTCCCGAGGGGAGTTGCACAGCGAGTACGGACGGATGAGGGAGGGCCCGAGGTGGACGTCGATGTGAGCGCCTGCCTCGAAGGACGGCAGGGCTTCCCCCGTCGCTGCCCGGAGTTCGTAACTGTGGCTGGTGGCGGAGGCGAGGGAGATCGCGTGGACGATGACGTCGAGGCTCTTCACCGCGGGCCCCTACGCGGTGAAGAAGTGGCTCAGGCCCAGGTCGCGCAGTCCGCGGCGGTAGGCGATGGAACTGCGGTCGGCCGGGATGTGCACTTCGAGCTTGGGGTCCAGGGGGAGGTTCTCGGGTTTCTGGACCTCGACGATGGCCCGGTCCTCTTCGAAGACCGTGCGGTTGAAGTCGTATACGCCCTGCACGGGTTGGTCGGTGTCGAAGTTGCGGGCGATCGGGGCGAACATGCGCGTCTGACGGGTCGACACCGGCGAGGCGGCGTTCATGATGTTCAGCAGCCCTCCGCCGGGGAAGTGCACCACCAGCGTCGCGGTGAACGGCAGGTGGACGTCGAAGTGGCGCAACCACCGGAAGCCAGGAGGGGCCTGCTTGTCGCTGCCGTGCGGGTAGTTGGAGGCGGTGCTCCAGTAGTCCACGGAGAACCCGTGCTCGTGGCGGACCGGGGTGTAGTCGGGCACCACGGTGTCGCCGGGGTCTCCAAAGGAATTCAGATGCACGAAGCCGAAGTGGGCGACGTCCAGGAAGCCTTCGACCTGGCGGCCGGCGAACGCGGCGATGTCGATGCTGGGGCAGTTGATCTGCTGGAATCCCTCGTCGTCCCAGTGGGCCATGGCCGGGATCACCGGGACGACGTCCGGGGCCGGCCGCAGGCAGGTCCACACCAGTCCGTACCGCTCGACGACGGGGTAGGTCCGCAGGTTCAGCCGGGACGGGATCTTCGACTCCGGATGGGCCGGCACCTGCACACACCGCCCGCCGTCACCGAAACGCAGCCCGTGGTACGCACAGGTGATGCCGGTGCCGTCGCCCGCGCCGAGACTGAGCGGTACACCCCGGTGCGGGCAGATGTCGTGGGCCACGACCACGCTGCCGCCCACCCGATAGGCGACCAGGGTCTCGTCCAGCAGGCGTACGGCGGTGGGGGCATCGCCGATCTCGCTCGACAGGGCGACCGGATACCAGTGCTGGGCGAGGATCGCCCAGTCGTCGGGGTCGAATGTGCAGTCCCTGGGCAGAGCAGGCCGGGGCAGGGCAGTCGTCATGCGAAGGTCCTTCTAGGGGTACGCCGCCGGACGACCCGGCATGCGCGCGCGGAGGCACGGACCAGGACACCGACACGGGAAAACGCGTGGGAGAGACAACCGGCAAAGGGCCGATCTCAGGAAAGCGACGCCGCGGAGCTGCAAGCCGGGCGGGGGGATCGGCCGCGGGTCGTCGGCACGCGGTCAGGCATGCGAGCCCTCGGAGGCCGGATGTACGCCGTGAGCCACGCGCCCACGCGTCCAGGCCGACTGATGCACACGGCACCGGAGGTCCGTGAAACGCTCGCTGACGAGGCGCATCGTGCTCCCCTCCGCATTCAGTGCCGACTACGAATCGCCGGACGACCAAGGCGAGAGTGGCTCACGCAGATTGCCCATCCATTCCTTGATTGTTACTTATGGATTTCATGCCCGGATCTGGCCCAGGGCGCAGAATCGAGCCCGCCCGCAGGACTGCGGCAGGGACGGGAACCATGCGGCGCCGTGACATGGATTGTCCTCCTACGGGCGGCCTTGAGAGCCGCGTGTGACCGCTGCCCAGCTGGTCAGGCAGGGTGGTTGACTGGTTCCTCAATCCCGCGAGGTGTCTGGTCCCTTGGGGCTCGGTGCAACTCCTCTTCACAGACCGCCGAAAGGTCTGGAAGGCAGGGGACGTGGCCGACGTTCGCCCTACAGACCTCAGCAAGCCGTTTGAGCGGCGACGACCTCGACGGGCACGCCGATTCTTCTGGACGAGGCGATGCGCCCGGTAGAGCCGCTGTCGAGCCGGTTCCCGGGGATCGGCCGACAGGGCCTCGACGCGAAGACGATGCGGGCCCCCGTGCTGCTGCCTCCACGGCTCGCCGAACTCCCGCGGCACCTCGCCGAACAGCCCAGCTGCGGCCGCAGCTCTCGCGAGTCCACACGAGCTGAAGTGCGGGCGCGGAGGAACCGGGTTGCGAGGCGGTCGGGGCTGCGGTGGAATCGGGCGGGCTGTGGAGCGGTGGCCTGCGGCCGGGGCGGGGAGGGATCGGTTTGTGGACGGGACGACAGCGCTGGACAGCTTGCTGCAGCAGGCGCACTTGGTCCAGGTGAGCTCGGTGGGCGGGGTTGGCGTGGACGGAGAGATCCGGGTGGACCTCTCCGATCCGGCGAGGTTGGCGCGGCTCAGGACGGCCATGGCCGTGGAATCGCTGCCTGGGTTCCACTGCATGTGTCTCGGCGATGTCCGCTTCGAGTTGTTCGACCGGTCCGGTGGGAGGCTTGCAGTCGTCGTCCTTCACCACGGGGCGACGCTGAGGTGGGGCCAATGGGAGAGCGACGCTGTCCTCGCCGATGGCCGCCTGCTCCTGGCGTGGCTGGACGGGCACGGCATGCCCGGCCCCATGCAGCAGTTCGAGGCCGACCGGCTACGGGCGGAGGAAGGGGCCGAACAGGAGCGCAACTGGCTGGCCGCGATGCCCGCCGGACTGGAGGGGATCGCCGACCGAATCCTCGACCTCTCCCGTGTCGGCGGCAGTCCCTCCTCCGAATTGCTCGTGGAACTCACGGACCGACTGCAGCTGACGTTCCCCGACCCGCTGGAGCGGGTGCTGGCCCTGCTCGACTGGTACGGATCCGGCAGCGGGCGCTGCTCCGGCTACCCCGTCCACGAGGGCGTGCCTGGCGAACTGCTCGGCAGGGTGCCGATCGCCGGCCTGCTCGCCGCCCTGGCCGACCCGCGGGCCGAGGATCGGCACGATGCCGGGGCCGTGCGGCACCTGGTGGGCTGGAAGACCCGCCCGCGCCAGAAGCGGGATGTCGCCGAACTGCCCGAAGCGCTGCGCGCCCGTCTGCTGGCGCACGCGCGCCGCTCTGGGGACTCCGACAAGCAGGGTCGCGCGGAACGGTGGTTGGCACCCATGCGGGCCTGAGACCCGCCGGAGCGTTCGGTGGTCGGCGGTGGCGGAGCGGCCCACTGCGGGGAGGGGACGTGGGCGGCGGTGCGGCCGGGGCTCGGTGACTCACCGACTACTACGACCCTGTCCATGACGCCTGGTGGGCCGCAACGGTCAAGGCACACGGCGACACTGAGGGCACCCGGGCCTTGATCGAGGTGCTCCTGATGGCCCGGCACATCCCGCACGAGCACGTGGTCGCCGGCCTGGCGACAGCGTTGCGGGCCGGGGCCCTGACCGCGGACGCGGTCGCCCTGGAAGCCTGCAGAGCCGCTCAGACCGAGGACAAGACCATCGCCCGCTACAGCCGCGTCGATCTTTGCTGATCCAGGTCCTGACCGAGCGTGAGGAGAAGAACAGCGTCGCGATGGCCTCCAACGAGTCGTGTGGCGGCTGGACGAAGACGATCACCGATCCTCGTCTCTGCGCGGCCATCGTCGACCGCCTCACCTCCAACGACACCATTCATCGACACCGGCACCGGTTCCTACCGCCTCGCCAGCACCCGAGCCTGTGCCGAACATGCGGAAGCGGGCTGACCAACCGCTCCACCGCCTGGCCGGCAACCGCTGAAGGCCGGCCAGGCCGACATCATCCGAGCGGGACAGGCCCTACAAGCCGGGGACCAGCCTCCAAGTGGGCGGCGATGCGCGCAATCGTCCGGGCGTTGTCCTCGAACAGATGCGCCTGCATGCCCGCTGCCTGAGCAGCCTCGATGTTCACTGTGAAATCGTCGATGAACAGACAGCTGTCCGGCCGCACCTCCAGGCTGGCGCATACGACCTCGAAAGCACGCGGGTCCGGCTTCTCGACGCCGATCTCGTGCGAGTACACGATTTGCTCGACCAGTTCGTCGAAGTGATACAACGCCGTCTCCCGCTCCCGGGCGCGACGAAGCTGTTGCTCAGAATGCCGAGGCTGCAGCTACCTCGCAGCCCACGCACAAAAGCGATGAGCTCCTCGTTAGGCGTTCCCAAGTACTCCGCCCAGAGATCAGCCATGAAGGCTTCAACCTGGGGCGCGTCGAGGCCCAAGCGTGCTGCCACCTGCTCGTGGACCTCTCGTTCACTGATACTCCCGACGCTCCCGGCTTGCCACACGTCGCGCATCCGCTCATGCACAGTACCGAGCGGCAACTCCAGCCGCTCTTCCCACCGCTGCACCCACCCCGTTTCCGGCGTGATCTCCAGCACGCCACCGATATCGAGGATGACGCCGGTCGCCGTCACTTGAACTCCCCCTCTTCGTCCTGCGCGGCTGGCGAGCGCACGACGCTCACTCGTGTGATCTACGGAGACACTGTCGCCCTTCCCTCTGGGGCAAGGTCAAGCGATCTCGAAAGCTTGTGGCAGCCCTGTTGTGGCGGCGGCCATGCCGAGCTCCCCGTGTGCGGCCATTTAGCGCCCCACTGGTGGCCTCGAGATTGGCTCTGTCCGCAGTTCCGTGATCCGACTTGATCGTCAAGACCTGGACGGCGGCACCGGCCAGGGGTGTCCATCTGGTGAGCTGTTTGCTGGCCGTCCGGCCATCACGTAGTCGCGATACTCATCCTGGAACCACACCTGCGTGGACCCACCTTCTGCGTACTGCTCCGGTGATGTCTTCAGCGGCTGCGAGGGCGACGGGCGGGTCGTCGCGAGTCGCGACAAGGCGGCCGAACTCCTCTTCCTCGTCGTCGGGGTCAGGGGAGGGAACTCAACCAGGTCAGCGAAGCTGTCGTGACCGACATCTTCCAGGGTGTGCAGGAAGATGTCGTAGTGGGTCTTGGCCGGCCTGATCTCGACGTAGTGGATGCCGGGATGCTCGGGTGAGCCGGGAGGACCAAGGAACTGCTCGACAGGCCGACCCCGTCTCAGGTTCCCAGGGCGAAGGACTCTGCCAGATAGCGCACGTGAGGAGCGTAGAGGGCCAGCAGGAACCGTCGGCATGACGTCTCATAGTTGAGTGGGGATGCGGGTGCGGAGGATGTCGAACGAGGCCCGCCCATACATCGCTTGCGCGTTTTCACCCGGTTCACGTGGCCTTCGACCACCCCCGATTTCCACAGGAGGGTGAGCCCGGCTGTGACAGTGTCGAGGTCCTGGCGGAGAAGCCGGCGATGCCCTTCGTGGGCTTCGGGGCGTCCTGCTCGGCCTGCCGGATCCGCTCCAGCAACCGGTATTCGCGCTGGTGACGAACCAGATCGGCGAACGCCCGAGCGAGATCGCAGGCCCGGGTGATGTCTGGGCAGGCGAGCCGGATTTGAAGCAGCCGCTCGTTCTGGCTGTCGGTGAGCCTCGCACGGGGCCGCATGCTCCACGAGGTCGTCTTACGGGAACAGCTCTTCCGGTCGCAGAAGTAACGGCGCACCCGCAGCCGGACCCTGACCCGGGGAGAGCCCGACGGCCGCTCATCCAGCGTGCGTTGGTTCGGTACTGTGTACGCGCCTCGCCTGCTTCTGGCAGTCCGGGCACTGGCCCGGACGAGCCGTCGACACCGCCTCCACCACCAGGACGCCGGAGGCATCGCTCACTTGCCCCACCCACACATCGATCCCGGGAAACGGCACATCCTTGACCGTCTTGCTCGCCACGGCAGGAAACACCCTGCCGAAACGATCCCGCGTTCCAGTTCCGTGAACTGCGGGTGAGGTTGCCAGTCAGCCCAGCGAGGCGCTCGCTGCACGCAATTCGTTCAGGGCCGCCAGGGTGTACCCGGCGAGGTCGTCCTTGCTGTCACGGTCGCCCTCGGACCATTGGGCGTATCCCCGTTTGAAGGCGAGGACGCCCAGCTCGCCCGCCAGAGCCGCGGTTGGATCGGGTATGCCGCGGGCGACCAGAGCGTTCGTCATCGCGGCCGCGAGGCTGACGCTCTTGAGGGCGTCACGCTCTTGGAGTTCGGCGCTGGCGGCGACGGCCGCCTTCAGGCGAGGCGCGAGCTCGCGGCTCATGGGGCCCATCGCGCTCGACGCGCGCTCCAGACCGGCGGCGACCGCCTCAAGCGGGCTGGCGTCAGCGGGCGCGTCGGCGATCCCCTCGGTCAGCAGTCGGCTCAGCGTCTCCTGTCCGGCCACCAGCAGCTCGCGCTTGTCGGGGAAGTGCCGGAAGAAGGTGCTCTTGGTGACCCCTGCGCGCTCGGCGATCTGCGCGACCGTCGTGGCGTCGTACCCCTGCTCGGTGAACAGGTCGACGGCAGCCACGACGAGGCGTTCGCGTGCGCCTGGTTCCCATCTACCCATGGTCACCATCCTAAGCGATGGGACTCTTGTCCCATCACTGGAGTAGAGTGATGGGACAAGAGTCCCATCACTCGTGGGGAGTTTTCCATGCGCGTTTTCGTCACCGGCGGCACCGGTCTGATCGGTTCCGCTGTCGTCGCCGAACTGCTCGACAACGGCCACACCGTCCTCGCTCTCGCTCGCTCCGACGCATCCGCGCAGGCCGTGGAGGCGGCCGGTGCCGAGCCCCTCCGGGGAGCCCTCGCCGACCTGGACACCCTTCGCGCCGGCGCCGCCCGGGCCGAAGGGGTCATCCACCTCGCGTTCGACCACGACTTCAGCAGCCCCGACACCCTCGCGAAGTCGGTCGCGGAGGAGGGTGCCGCCCTCGCGGCCCTCGGCGAGGAACTCGTCGGCAGCGACCGCCCCTTCGTCACCTGCTCGGGTACGCCCTACGTACCCGGCCGCGCCTCCACTGAGGCCGACCCGCTGATGACCGAGGGGCCGGTCGGCGGTCGCAGTCGTGCGGTGACGTCGGTCCTGGGCCTGTCCTCGCGCGGGGTCCGCAGCAGCGCCGTACGCCTGCCGCGCACGGTTCACAACCAGGGCTCCGGCGGATTCGCCGGCCTGTTGACCGACATCGCACGCCGAACCGGGGTGTCCGGTTACCCGGGTGACGGCGCACAGCGCTGGCCGGCCGTGCACGCGCTCGACGCGGCAGTCCTCTTCCGGCTCGCCCTGGAACAGGCGGAAGCGGGTACCTCCTGGCATGCCGTGGCCGACGAGGGGGACAAGGTTCGCGATATCGCCACGGTCATCGGCCGACGGCTGGGCCTGCCGGTCGAGTCGGTATCGGCGGAGACCTTCGGCCCCCTCGGCCAGATCTTCGCGAGCGACCAGCCCTCGTCCAGCGCGTACACCCGGCGGGCGCTCGGCTGGGAGCCCAAGCACCCCAGCCTTCTGGAGGACTTGGAGAACATCCAGCCCTGACCGGCGACTGGGACGTCCGGGCAGGCCCTCTGCCGAAACGATCCCCCGTTCCCGCCCCTGATCCGTGAATCTCATGGCTGGGTGAGGATGCGGGTCCGGGGGAGTTCGAACGAAGCTCGGCCGTACATCGCCCTCTTGAGCGTTGTCACCAGGTTCACGTGACCTTCAACGACGCCGGAACGCCACGGGAGGGTGAGGTCGGCGGTGACAGCGTCGAGGTCTTGGCGGAGGAAGCCGGCGAAGCCTTTCATGGCCTTCGGGGCGTCCTGCTCGGGCTGCCGGATCCACTGCAGCAGTAGGTATCCGCGCTGGTGGCGGACCAGGTCGGCGAACGCCCGAGCGAGGTCGCAGGCCCGGGTGATGTCCGGGCAGGTGAGCCGGACTTGGAGGAGTCGCTCGTCCTGGCTTTCGGTGAGCGTTCCTCCGGGCTGAATGATCCACGAGGCGCTCTTGCGGGGGCTGGGTATGTCGGCCCGGACCGGTTCGGCGGTGCCCGCGCGGAGAGCGGCGACGTGTTCGCGGACGACCTGGCGGCCGCCGCGGTAACCGCGAGCCTGGATCTCCAGGAACAACCGGGTGCCGCTGACCTGGCCTTGGGCTTCGGTGAAGCGGGCGTTGAGGTATGACTTGAACGGCCCCAGGACGCCGTTGGGGCGTTGCTCGCGGGCGGAAGCCAGCAGCTCGTCGAGATCGGTGTCGCGGAAGCGGCGCGCGGTCTTGCGGTGAGGTTCAGACGGCGGGCGATGGCGCTGATCGTCCAGCGTTTCTCCAGCAGGCGGTGGATGTCCTCGTAGCGGTGGCGGGTGCGTCCGATGATCTGGGTGCGGGGCAGTTCCGGGCGGTAACAGCATCGGAGGCAGCTCCGGCACCTCGGTCACCGGCTCCTCCTCGGCACGTTTGCGCAGGCAGTCGCGGTGCTGATGACACGTCTTCCCCATCGCAGCGGACAGGTTCTGCAACAGGTGCCAGCGATCAGCCACTTCCAGGGCATGAGGAGCGGCTCCCTTGACCGCCTTGATGTAGGCACTGGCCCGGTCGCGGCAGATGATCTCGGCTCCGGGATGCTCGGTGAGCCAGGCCGCGAAGGTCGCGGAGGTGCGGTCGGGCAGTACGTCCACGACCCGGCCGGCCTCGACATCGACCAGCACGGTGCCGTAGGTGCAGCCCTTGTGGAGGCGAACTCGTCCACCCCCAGCACCCGCGGCGCACGGTCCGACACCGTCGGCGCCGTCAGAAGCCTGAGCAGCCGGGTCCGGCCCGCGGCCAGCCGCAGACAGCGGCACAACCGCGCGGCCGGACGGCCGCCGAGTTCGATCGCGATCGACCGCAGCCAGCCTGTCAGCCCGGTGCTGGAGCGGCGGTGCCGCTCGGACAGTCCCGGCACCTGCTCGACGAATGTGAGCGGTTGTTGGAGGTGGGGAACAGTTCAACAGCCGGTGATCGGGTGGGTGGCCGGGGGAGTGGTGGCCTGGAGGTCCCAGTCGGAGGGGTCGAAGGCCGAACCGCCCAGCAGTTGCACGGTGCCCTGGACGTTCCTGGCCACGGTCTTGTGCCAGTACCAGGGCCCGGTGGGGGCGGAGTTCGCGGTGTCGAAGATCCAGCCCGACTTTCGCAGGGCTGACTTCAGATGCGCGACGACCTGCGCGTCCGTGCCTCCGCCGGTGAACTCCAGGTTCACCGTCGGCTCGTCCCAGCCGTAAGTGGACTCAATCCCATCACAGGAGTCCCACGTCGGCTTGGTCGCGTACCTCGAAGAGATATGCGCCCCCGCCGGAGCGACGGCAAGCACCGGCTTGATTGCCGCAAGCAACCGTCCGCCCGGATCAGGATCCCCGACGGGCTGCGGCGTGCTGCTCCCGCACCCGGCCAGAACCACGACTGCCGCAACCACGACTACGGAAGCCGCCACCCCGCGTCTCCACCCGTGTGCCGCCATCCTCGGACCGTTGATCATGGCCTTCAGGACGCCCACCCACCTTATTCGGTTCCCCACAGGCTGCCCGCGCACAGGGGGTGGCGGGGTCCTGCTGTGCGGGGCACGGCGGCTTGGATGCCGTAGGAGTGTCCAGCCCAGCTTCAAGGCCGTCACGAAACTGCGGCCAGAGCCGATTTCAAGAATCGCCATCAAAGCCGCCCGCGCCATCGTGCTCAAGTCGCGTCGCCACCGCACGACTTGGACCGCCTGGCGGGTACCGGGGTAGTCGAGGTGGCTGAACGCGGCGACCTTGAGCCGGCGGATCTCGTCGTGGTGGTGGGCGTGGTCGCGCGTGCGGTGGCCCGCTGACGCACCGCTGATGATGGGGGAGAAGGCCTACCTCGTAGATCCCTAGTCCCGCCTCCTGCGCACCCGTCGCACCGGAACCGGAGAACCGACGTCGTCGATCAGGAGCTGGTCCTCGAAAACCTGACCGGCGAGCAGGTCCTGGACTGGCGCACCGGCGCGGCGAAGCACCACGAGATCGTGTTCGCGCACATCGACCGGTACGGCGAGGTGTCGGCGGGGGCTGTTCACCAGCGTGTTCGTCGACCAGGTGACCCGCCTGTCGGGCCTGGGGCACCTGGCTCGCGGCTACACCACCCGGGTGCGGTCATGAGCGGCGGCGGGGTGTCGCGCGTCGACCTGGCCCGGGTCGCGCTGCGGGCCGCGCTGGAGCCGGCGAGGAAGAATAGCGGCAGCGGTGTGGCCATACGGCGAAGGCGGAGCAGCACGGTCTGTCCCACTGCTGCCTGCCACTTCATCGGCCACAGGCGCGCGGGCCGCATCAACGAGGCGTAGTCTTCCGCGGACTCTCCGTACGCTCAGGATCAACTCGATTGTGGGATGATCTTAGGGGGTACGATATCGGTTATGTCCAGTAGATACAGTGGCAATCAAGCCGCGGTCGTCATAACCATCCTCGCCGATGTCGCGGCAGCCATCCTGGGTTTGTGGATCTTGTTGTATATGTTGGGCGCGAACCGGGCAAATGAGCTCGTCAAGTTCGTCCACAGTTCTGCCGATTGGCTCGCCGGGTGGTCCCGCGACCTGTTCATACTGCAAACGGACTGGCTGCGCATCCTGATCAACTACGGCCTGGCCGCCGTGGTGTACCTCGCCTTGGCGTATTCGGTGGCCAAGCGCATCAACCGCTCGTGACCCGCTGGCCGACGTCGCGGCCGTCGGACGTCGGGTCGGCCCCGCCGGCGCAGGACTGAGGCCCGTCCGTGCCTGACGCCGGGTTCCGGTTGACTGCCGCGCGCCTGATGTGCAGCCGGGACTTCCCCCGTTCCGGCTCGTCCCGGCGACTGAGGAAGAGCGTCGGCCGGAGGTCGCCGAACCCCTCGTGCGGCCCGCTCTCCATCGAGCCGTCATCCTCGCGGCCGAGCGCGACGCGGTTCTCCCCTGGTCCCCTTATCCCCGGCTCCGGGACTCGGCCCGGATCAGCTCTCGCGCCTTGGACAGTGCGGCCAGCCGCCGGGACCGGAACTCTCGTATCCAGCCGGTGAGTTCGGGGCCCGTATCCGCGAACCGGTCCTGTTCCAGGTCTACCGCGGTGGCGAGCAGCCGATGATCCCATCCGCACTCGGCGTCGGCCGTGGCCACGCGGATCTCCGCCGCCCGGCCGCCCTTGTGCGCGGCGGTCTCCCCACCCTGCCTGGCCTCCTGCGGGGTGGCGAAGGAGAAGCCGCGGTTCGCCATGCAGGTACGCCAGCCGCCCAGCGCCGACCGGTAGGCCTTGGAGTCACGTACGTCCTGGGCGATGTGTCCCTCCAGGTTGGCTGTGACGTGCTGGCTGATCAGATAGCCGCGCAGGTCGTCGCCGTACAGGCGTTTGCGTGCCTCGGCGACGCATCCCTCCGTGGCGATCACCAGGCCCTGCCCATCAGGGAGTTCGACTTGTGGGCGGCTGGCCGCAGTGCCGTACAGGGCGGTCTCGTAGGCCCGCTGGGCGTCGGGCGAGAGCGTGTGCTGGTAGGCCTCGTTCGGGTCGGCGGACGTGGAGTCGGCCCGCCGTTGTCCGGCGGGGGTCTCGCTGTAACCGTATCCGTGGGCGCGGGCGGCGGCGATGTCGGCGGTGCCGTAGCGCTGCTCCGCCGCGGGCCGCGAGGAGGCGGCGAGCGGTTCGGCGACGAACCGCAGACCGGAGCGGGCCATGCACGCGTGCACGATCAGGTCCTCGGCGTACAGCAGCCGGGCGTCCTCTGCGGGGGTCAGCGCCCTGGGCAACGGCCCTGTGCTGGTGGGCCCGTTGGGCGCGGACCTGGGGCCGAGGGCGGCCGGCGTGGAGCAGCCGGCCGCCGTCGCGATCACCACGGCGAGGCATGCCCCCACGAGTGATCGGTGAGAACGCATCTCAGCAGGCCGCGGCGTCGCTGGGGCTCCACGGCCAGTCGTTGCTGCTGCCGGCGTTGTACGCGACGCGGTCCCGCCCGTCGGGGTCACCGGTTCCGCGGGCGTCTGCGCTCCAGTTGGCGCTGCCAAAGTTGGGGTCCACCCAGATGCGGGACCACCGTCCGCTGGTGCCGTTGTTGAACCACGAGGCGCTGATGTTGTCGCGGCCGAAGGCCGACCAGTAGCGGTTGCAGTCCTGCAGGTAAGAGTGGCTGCCGGTGTAGTTCAGTCCGCTGTACACGCACAGCGCCCCGGACGGACAGCCCGAGGGGGCCGCGGCGAGTGCGGAGGCGGGTGGGGACGCGGCGAGCATGGATCCGCCCGCCAGCACGAGTGCTCCGGCGATGGTGCCGAGGGTCTTGGTGTAGCGCATCGATTCTCCCTCTCGACGGTCTTGTGAGGCTGCCGGTGACAGATGGACTCCGGCGGCCCGCGCAGACGGTTTCAATGGGGTGCGACGGCTGGCAACGGACCGGCCCTCGGTGGGATGGTGGGACGCGGGCAGGCGGCTCAGCGCGGCACTTGGCCTCCTGCTGGGACGGGAGTGGGACACGGCCTGGACACCGTTCGCGCGTCGGACTGGTGCTCACAAGCCGCTTCGTTCGAAGGTCGGTTCACCTCCATGAGCCGGCTCCATCGACCTGCTGACGGGGGAGCAATCATGGAACGATCGGATACGGCTGAGCGATTAGCGGCGCATCTGCGGATGCTGAAGAGCCGTGCGGGGGTGAGCTACGCGACCCTGGCGCAGCGGACCGGGACCAGCCGCTCCGCCCTCCACCGCTACTGCTCGGGAGACAAGGTACCCATCGGCTTCGGCCCTGTGCACGCGTTCGGCACGGCCTGCGGCGCGACCCACGGGGAACTGCGGGAGGCACACCGGCTGTGGGCGCTCGCGGATGCCGGGCGCAGTGCGACCGCGCCCGCCACGGAACCCGTCGAGGCCACGCCGGCGACCGACGCGCCCATGCTGTGGCGATGGGTCCTGCGGGTAGCGGCGGCGGCGGTCGCACTCACCGCCGCCTTCGCGGTCCTTCGCGGCCGACAGCCCCGGATGCCGTTGCACCTGAGGTGAAGCAGGAGTGGGCCGCCCCGTCCTGAGGGTTGGTTACTGCCCTGTTGGTATGTCGCATCCGGGACATTCTGCTGTGGAGATCACGCTGTCCGAGCCCGAGCGTGCCGAGTTGGTGCACCGGACGGAGTTGCCGCACCGGCGCTCTGCCGAGAAGGCCTGCAACTTCCTGGCGTGCGCTGACGGTATGTCAAACGCGGCGCGGGTTGCGTCCAGGGAAGTGCTGTACGGGTTTGATCTGATACGGGGGTTTGTCCCGGCATCGGGATGGTGCCCGCATAGACGAACGGCCACCGGCTGATCTTCGAGGTGCCGAAGCTCGAAGGAGATCAGCACGATGACCGCACCCGACAAGCAACTGGACTCGCAGGTCGCCGCGTTCCGCAACCGCCCCCTGGACACCGGCCCCTACGCGTTCGTCTGGGTCGACGCGCTCACCCAGAAGGTCCGAGAGGGCGGCCGGATCATCAACGTCCACGCGCTGATCGCGGTCGGCGTCAACACCGATGGCCACCGCGAGATCCTGGGCCTGGACGTGGCCACCGCCGAGGACGG
Organism: Streptomyces sp. NPDC001617; assembly: GCF_053596855.1. NCBI lineage: Bacteria > Bacillati > Actinomycetota > Actinomycetes > Kitasatosporales > Streptomycetaceae > Streptomyces > Streptomyces sp. NPDC001617. The sequence continues at coordinate 400 of NZ_JBSFHA010000063.1, read as the reverse complement.
CGCCGACTGGCTGGCCTTCCTGCGCTCACTGATCGCCTGCGGCCTGTCCGGCGTCCAACTCGTCATCTCCGACGCACACATGGGCCTCGTCAACGCGATCGGCGCCACCCTGCCCGGCGCGAGCTGGCAGCGATGTCGTACTCACTACGCCCGCGCGTTGCTGAGCCAGGTCTCCAAATCGGCCCAGCCGTGGGTGGCCACCCTGCTGCGGACCCTCTTCGAACAGCCCGACACCGACGCGGTCCAGGCCCTGATGCGGCACGTCCTCGGCGCCCTGGACGCCAGGTTTCCCAAAGCAGCGGCCGACTTGGATGCCGCCCAGGGGGACGTCCTGGCGTTCACCGCATTCCCGCGCGAGATCTGGCGGCAGATCTGGTCGAACAACCCGCAAGAACGGCTT